>JBAPYC010000480.1:0-9749 GCA_049284535.1 Streptosporangiaceae bacterium | reverse complement strand
GACAGGGACCGTCACGAGCCGGCCGGCCAGCAGCGCGGCGCCTCGCGCAACCCGCAAGGACAAGCCCTCGCCGGCCGCCTCGCAACCCCAGGTGAGCGACGCCGCGGCCGGCATGGCCTACCAGCTGCTCGCCGCACCGTGGCAGCGGGACTGCCCGAGCACGCTGAATACGCCGATGTTCAGCTGGACGGCGGGCGAGAGCGCGGTGGCCGGGCACGTGGTCATCGACGGGTCGGCCGTCACCTGGCACGGTAACGCCTGCTCCGGTGTGCTGCAGCAGCAGTTCTCCTACGCCGGGCCCGCCGATCTCCAGGCCACGGCGACCAGCCTGCTCGGCGCGCTCGACCCCGCTTACTACGCCGGGGTGCAGCATTACATCAGCATGCAGTCCAGCTCGGGCATCCAGGTCAGCGGCCATCAAGCCTGGCAGATCAGGTTCACGGTCAATTACCCCGGCGGTACCAGCCAGGGCATGACCTGGGGCAGCGAACTCGGCGCCGTGGTGGTCGTCGACCGGGGGACGGGCCAGGAGCCCGCCGTGTTCTACGCCTCGGTACCGGTGAACCTCGGAACTAGCGAGGTCAGCACGCTCGTCAGCTCCCTGCACATGTTCTAGCTGGCCTGTGTCAGCTGGACTGTGTCAGCTGGCCTGTGTCAGCTGGCCTGTGTCAGCTGGCCTGTGTCAGCTTGATTGGGCGATGGTGATGTCGCCGCCGGCGCTGTTGACGGTGATCGTGTGGCTGGAGGAGCCGGCCGGGACCGAGGCGGTGTAGTCGCCGCCGCCGGTGGAGTCGCTTATGTCGTAGCGGGTGGAGCCGGGCGGTAGCAGCACGGTGATGTTTCCCCCGGCGCTGCTGACGTTCACGCGGTCCGGCACCTTGGTGTACACCAGGGTGACGTCGCCGCCGCTGGAGTTGATCGTGGTGGCCGGTGCGGCCAGGTCGTTGCCGGTGACGTTCCCGCCGCCGGTGCTGAACTTCGCGATGCCGCCCAGGTTGCTGGCGGTCAGGTCGCCGCCGCTGGTGCTCACGTCGGCGATGCCGCCACCGCCGGAGACGGTGACGTTGCCGCCCGCGCTGGACAAGGTCGCGTCGCCCGAGACGCCGGAAACAGTCATGTCCCCGCCCTGGCTGGACAGGTTGACGCCGGTCCCGGCCGGGACGGCCAGGTTCGCGCTGAGCTGGCAGGTGCCGGTCGGGATACGGCAGTGCAGGTTGACGTTCGTGCCGGCGGGCCCGGTGTGCTCACTGAACCGCGGCCGGACCAGGCTGTACTGGACCTTGCCGGTCAGCTGGGCGGTGCTGCCCCCGGCCTGGCTCCGGCTCAGCGTGACGTTCCCGCCGCCGAAGGACGCCACCACCTGCCCGTTCACCACGGGGATACTGCCGCTGACGCCGAAGGTGGCCGTGCCGAACGTGGCGATCAGGCTGAAGCCGTTCCAGACGATGAGGAGCAGGATGACCGGCACACCGAAGGCGAGCAGGACCCGGCGGCCCGGCGTCATCCGCAGCGAGGCCGGGCGGCTGCCGGTCGCAGGCCGGCCGCCCGTAGCGGGCAGGGTGGTCATGATGGTTCCCCATTCATCAGGTACTTCAGTCATCAGGTGCCGAGATAGCGCAGCACGGCCAGCACGCGACGGTGGTCGCGGTCGCCGGGCGCCAGCCCCAGCTTGGTGAAGATGTTGTTGATGTGCTTTTCGACCGCGCCGCCGCCGACAACGAGCGCCTCGGCGATGGCGGAGTTGGACCGGCCCTCGGCCATCAGCGCCATCACCTCGCGCTCGCGCGGGGTGAGCTCGCCCAGCGGATGGCGGCTGCGGGCGAGCAGCTGCGCGACGACCTCGGGGTCGAGCGCGCTCCCGCCGTGCGCCACCCGGTCCAGCGCGTCGAGGAACTCGGCCACGTCCGCGACCCGGTCCTTGAGCAGGTAGCCGACCCCGTGCGGGCGGCCGGAGATCAGTTCGGTGGCGTACTGCTCCTCTACCCACTGGGACAGCACGAGCACGCCGGTGTCCGGCCACCGGTCCCGGACGACCAGCGCCGCGCGCAGCCCCTCGTCGGTGAAGGTGGGCGGCATTCGCACGTCGACCACGACGGCGTCCGGGTGCTGGGCGTCTACCGCCCGCAGGAACTGCTCACCGTCCCCCTCGGCCGCGGCGACCTCGTGCCCGGCCTCGGTGAGCAGCCGGGTCAGGCCCTCACGCAGCAGCACCGAGTCTTCGGCGATGACTACCCGCATGGCAGCTCCGCAGCGATGATCGTCGGGCCGCCGGACGGGGATTCCACCGAGAGCCGCCCGTCGACGCCGGAGACCCGGTCGGCCAGCCCGGACAGGCCCGGGCTATTCACGTCGGCGCCGCCGATTCCGTCGTCGCTGATCATGACGTTCAGCGTGCCCGGGTATCCGTGGCCCTCCACCACCACCTTGGCGTGATGGGCGCGGGAGTGCTTGGCCACATTGGTGAGCGCCTCGGCCACCACGAAGTAGGCGACGGCCTCGACCGCGGCCCGGGGCCGCACCGGCACGTCCACGTGCACGTCGACCGGCACCGGGCACAGCGCCGCGACACCGGACAGGGCGGCGTCCAGGCCTCGCTCGGTCAGTACCGGGGGATGCACGCCGCGGACCAGGTTGCGCAGCTCGCTGAGGGCCTCCTTGGCCTGGGCGTGCGCCTGATCGACCAGGACGCGGGCGCCCTCGGGGTCGTCGGTGAACCTGGCCTGGGCCCGGCCGAGCTCCATGGCCAGCGCCACTAGCCGCTGCTGGGCACCGTCGTGCAGGTCGCGCTCGATCCGGCGGCGTTCGGCCTCGGCCGCGTCCACCACCCGCTCGCGGCTGATCTCGAGCTCGCTGACCCGGGCGGCCAGGTCGCTGCGCGGCCCGAGCAGACGGCGGGACAGGCCCACGTCCATGGCGGCGAACCCGCGGGCCAGCTGGGGTCCGGCCAGCAGGAAGACCAGGCCGAGGACGACGGCGGCCACCATAGTGGGCGTGCCGCGCAGCACGGTGTCGCCGAACTCCAGGCCCCCGCTGGGCAGGTACCTGCTGTACAGCGGCAGGCCCAGCATGACCAGGCCCGCGGCCCAGGCCGCGACCGTGAGCGTGAGGGCGACCGCGCTGATCAGCGGGCGCCAGAACGCGTATCCGATAACTCCCCAGGTCGCCCGTTCGGTAAAAGTCCGCCACCTCGGGACGATGCCCCACCGGTACCCGGCCCGGCCCTCGCCCGGCCAGGCCGGGATGCGCACCCCCAGCATGAACGACAGCCGGGCCCGCTCGGCGCGGGCGAACCAGTCGCCGGCCCGCAGGGTGAGGCCGAGAATCGGCAGGCCGATCAGCGCGACCACGATCAGGCTCACGCCGGTGCTGAGACCGCACACGATGATCGTGAAGATAAAGAGCCCGGTGAAGGTGCCCACCAGATGGTTGATCGTGGCCAGCCAGCTGCGCGCCGAAACCAGATCACGGACGAGGAACATGTCTTTGACGCTATGGCATGGCCACTGGGGTTTGCTATCATCCGGACCCCCGGCTTAACGGTGAGGCTAGCCCCACCCCGCTTCCGTCGGACCGCACCATGGCCCCGCGCCCCCGTCAGCAAACAGCCTTGGGGTCATGACGAGAAAAAGGCCCGAACGGGCTCCCATGGTGGAACGAGTGGCCGGCTGGTCCGCCCAGCACCGCAAGACCGCCGTCTTCGGCTGGCTGCTGCTGGTCGTGGTGGCGGTGGTGATCGGGCAGCGGATGGGGACCGGCAACGTCAGCAGCTACGACCCCGGTCAGGCGGGTCAGGCCGAACGGGTCCTGGACCGGCCCGTCGTCCAGCAGCCGGACAGCGAGAGCGTCCTGGTCCAGGGCCGTCCCGGCCAGAGCTATGGCCACGACCCCGAGATGCAGCAGGCCGTGCGGCAGGTGGTGGCGGCACTGCGGGCGCTGCCCCGGTCCGCGGCCGACATCGGTTCGCCCCTCAGCGGTGGGCGCACGGCCAGCGGGGCCCTGGTCAGTGGCCGGTCGGCATTGATCACCTTCAACGTGGCCGGCCCTCCTGCCGCCGATGACCAGGCCGTGGTCCCGGCCCTGAACGCGGTGGCGGCTGTCCAGGCCCACCACCCCGGGCTGAAGATCGAGGAAGCCGGCGACGCCAGCCTGGACCGCGCCACCGGCAACATCACCGGCCAGGACTTCCACAAGGCCGAGATCACGTCGGTCCCGGTGTCGCTGGTGCTGCTGCTGATCGTGTTCGGCGCGCTGATCGCGGCCGGCATCCCGCTGCTGCTGGCGGGCACGGCCGTGATCTCGGCCATCTCGCTGCTGGCCATCCCGAGCCACTGGCTGCCCATCGACAGCACTACCTCCTCGATCGTGCTGCTGGTCGGGATGGCGGTCGGCATCGACTACTCGCTGTTCTACCTGCGCCGGACCCGGGAGGAACGGGCGGCCGGGCACGACACGCGTGAGGCGCTGCGGATCGCGGCCGGCACGTCAGGCCGGGCGATTGGTGTCTCCGGCGTCACCGTGATGATCGCCATGGCCGGGCTGTTCCTGACCGGCATCGACGTGTTTTCCGGCATCGCCATCGGCACGATCCTCGTGGTCGGGGTGGCCGTGCTCGGCTCGCTGACTTTCCTGCCCGCGATCTTGTCGATGCTGGGCAAGTGGACCGACCGCGGCCGGATCCCGTGGCTGGGCCGGCGCCGAACCGCGGCGGGCGACTCACGGCTGTGGGGCCTGCTGGCCCGGGCCGTGGTGCGGCGGCCGCTGATCTGGGGCGGCGTGGCCACGGCCGTGCTGCTGGCCCTGGCCGTGCCAGTGCTGTCCCTGCACCTGGAGGACCCGGGTATCCACGAGCTGCCGGCCAGCGTGCCCGTCGTGCGCAGCCTGGCCGACATCTCACAAGCTTTCCCGGGCGGCCCTGAGCCGGCCGAGGTCGTCGTGACCGGCCAGGACCTGGGCAGCAAGGGCGTCGGAGCGGCCATAACCGCGCTGCACGCGCAGGTGGCGGCCAGCCATGGCGCGCTGCGCGAGCCGATCACGACCGCGATGTTCGGCCACGACCAGGTGCTGGTGGTGTCGGTGCCGCTGGCCGGAGACGGGACGGACGGCGTATCGAACAACGCGCTGGCCGAGTTGCGCGACCACGCGCTGCCGGCCACGTTCGGCAAGGTGCCGGGGATCAGCTACGCGGTGGCCGGGCTGACCGCGGGCAACCACGACTTCGACGCCCAGCTGGCCCGGACCGTGCCGCTGGTCTTTGCCTTCGTGCTGGGCCTGGCGTTCGTGCTGCTGATGATCAGCTTCCGCTCGGTCTGGATACCGGCCCTGTCGATCGGGCTCAACCTGCTGTCGGTGGGGGCCGCCTACGGCCTGATGGTCCTGATCTTCCAGGACGGCCACCTGCAGGGACCGCTGGGGTTCACCGCCTATGGCGGGATCACCCCGTGGCTGCCGCTGTTCATGTTCGTGCTGCTGTTCGGCCTCAGCATGGACTACCACGTGTTCATCCTGAGCCGGATCAGGGAGCTGCGGCAGTCCGGCATGTCCGCGCGGGAGGCCATCACGGCTGGCATCGGGCGCAGCGCGGGCGTGGTGACCAGCGCCGCGGCCATCATGGTGGCGGTGTTCTCGATCTTCGCCACCCTGTCGATGATCGAGTTCAAGATCTTCGGGGTGGCCATGGCGGCGGCGGTGCTGATCGACGCCACCATCGTCCGCGGGGTGCTGCTCCCGGCCGGGCTGGCCCTGCTCGGCAACAGGATCTGGTCCCGGCCGGGACGCCGCCCGCCTCAGCTGTTGACGGGGAACCCCAGGTTGACGCCGCCGTGGCTCGGGTCGAGCCAGCGGGACGTGACCACCTTGCCGCGGGTGTAGAAGTGCACGCCTTCGGTGCCGTGCACGTGGGTGTCACCGAAGAGCGAGGACTTCCAGCCGCCAAACGAGTAGTACGCCATCGGGACCGGGATCGGCACGTTTACCCCGACCATGCCGATCTCGGCCTCAGACACGAACCGGCGCGCCGCTCCCCCGTCGCTGGTGAAGACGGCCACACCGTTGCCGTAGGGGCTGTCGTTGACCGTCTGCACCGCCGCCTCGTAGGTCGGGGCGCGCAGCACCGACAGCACCGGGCCGAAGATCTCGTCGGTGTAGCAGCTCATCTGCGTGCTCACGTGGTCCAGCACGCTTGGGCCGAGCCAGAACCCGTCCCGGGCGCCACCGGAAATCGGGTGCACCCGCCCGTCCACGGCCAGCGTGGCGCCCTCACGGACGCCGCTGTCCAGGTAGGACGCGACCTTGTCCCGGTGCGGGGCGGTGACCAGCGGTCCCATCTCGGACCTGGCGTCCGTCCCGGGGCCGACCCGCAGGTTAGCGACCCGGTCCTTGATTTTCGCGACGAGGTCGTCGCCGACCGGGTCCACGGCTACCAGCGCGGACACGGCCATGCAGCGCTCCCCGGCCGAGCCGAACCCGGCCGAGACCGCCGCGTCGGCGGCCAGGTCGAGGTCGGCGTCGGGCAGCACCACCATGTGGTTCTTGGCCCCGCCCAGGGCCTGCACCCGCTTGCCGTTCTGGGTGCCCTGCTCGTACACGTACCGGGCGATGGGGGTGGAGCCGACGAAGCTGACCGCGGAGATCCCGGGGTGCGTCAGGATGGCGTCGACCGCAACCTTGTCCCCCTGGACCACGTTGAACACGCCGTCCGGCAGCCCGGCCTCGGCCCACAGCGAGGCGATCAGAAGAGAGGCGGACGGGTCCTTCTCCGAGGGCTTGAGGATGAAGGTGTTTCCGCACGCGATGGCGATCGGGAACATCCACATCGGCACCATGGCCGGGAAGTTGAACGGGGTGATACCCGCGACCACGCCGACCGGCTGCCGGATCGAGTAGGAGTCGACGCCGGTAGAGACGTTCTCCGAGAACCCGCCCTTGAGCAGGTGCGGGATGCCGCAGGCGAACTCGACGACCTCCAGGCCGCGGGCCACCTCGCCGGCCGCGTCCGAGATCACCTTGCCGTGCTCGGCGGTGATCAGCCGGGCCAGCTCGGCGGCGTTCTTCTTGACCAGCTCGCGGAACTCGAACAGCACCGAGGCCCGCTTGGCCAGGGAGATCCGCTTCCAGGTCGCCAATGCATCGGCGGCCGCGGCCACGGCCGCGTCGACGTCGGCCGCCGAGGCGAGGTCGACCTGCCCGCTGACCTGCCCAGTCGCCGGGTCATAGATGTCCCCGTGCCGCTCGGCCTGGCCGTCCCAGGGCTTGCCGCCGATCCAGTGCGTTAGGTGCTTCTGCGTCACTTGGCTGCCTCTTCGTTGACTGCGTTCAGGGCGTCGGTCAGGATCTGCAGGCCCTCCCTGGCCTCGGCCTCGCTCAGCGTGAGCGGGGGTGCCATCCGCAGGGTGTGGCCGTACAGGCCGCCCTTGCCGATCAGCAGGCCGCGCTCCTTGGTCGCCTCGAGCATCCGGCCGGCGAGCGGCGGGCTCGGCTTGCTCGTGGCCGGGTCGACCAGGTCGACCGCGAACATCAGGCCCTTGCCGCGGACCTCGCCGACGATGGCCAGGTCCTTCGTTGCTTCCTTGAGTCCGCCGATGATGATCTGGCCGGTGGCGGCGGCGTTGCGCTGCAGGTCGTGGGAGAGCACGTAGTCCAGGGTGGCGTTGCCCGCCGCGGTGGCGACCGGGTTGCCGCCGAAGGTGGAGATGCCGTTGCCGCGGATCCCGTCGAGCAACCCGCCGCGAGCCACGACGCCGCCGATGGCGAAGCCGTTGCCCAGGCCCTTGGCGAAGGTCATGGCGTCCGGGGTGATGCCGTGCGCGCCGATTCCCCAGAAGTGCTCGCCGGTGCGCCCCCAGCCGGTCTGCACCTCGTCGGAGATGAACAAGATGCCGTGCTCGTCCAGGACTTCGGAGTAGGCCGCGAACAGGCCGTCGGGTGCCATGGTGAACCCGCCGACGCCCTGGACGGGCTCGGCCAGCAGGCAGGCCACGTCCGCCGGGTGAATGCCCCCGGCCAGCAGCGCCCGCAGGTCGTCCACGCAGGCCTTGATGTAGTCCGCGTCGGACAGGCCGGCGTAGGCGGCCAGCTGCCGGTCGGCGCCATGCAGGTAATGAGTGCCGAACGGGCTGTGGCTCGACATCTTCCAGGCCGCGTTGCCCGTCACGCTGACGGTGCCGAACGACCGGCCGTGATAGCTGCCGCGCATGGCCAGGACCTCGCCGGCCTTGCGCTCGGTGAGCGCGGCCAGCAGTGCGACCTCGTTGGCCTCGGTGCCGGAGTTGGTGAAGAACACCTTGGCGTTCTCGATCCCGGACAGCCGGGCGATCTTCTCGGCCAGCTCCACCTGATTGCGGATCAGGTACAGCGTCGAGGTGTGCACCACGCCGCTGCCGATCTGGCGCTCGACCGCCTCGCGCACCTCGGGCACGTCGTAGCCGAGCATGTTGGTCAGGATGCCGGCGAAGAAGTCGAGGTATCCGCGGCCCTGGGCGTCGGTGACCCGGCAGCCCTTGCCGCTGACGATCTCGATCGGCTCGTCGTAGTAGATCCCGACCCAGTTGGGGATGACCGCGCGATGGCGGGCGAGAAGCTCAGACATGTTCCCCATCCTCCTCCGCAGCCAGAGCTTCGAGACCCGACGACATGTAAGAAATTTGCGCTTCGGCTTTACGCTTTGTCTGTGTTCCTATCAGTTGGGCTTCCCACCGTTGGCGACCTGCTCGGCCTGGACGTGATCCGGCGGGGCAGCCCGCAGGTGATCGCGGGCGCGGACGGGCTCGGCGCCCGGGTGCGCTGGGTGCACGTCCTGGAGCTGGCCGACGCCGCGCACCTGCTGCAGGGTGGCGAGCTGGTGCTGACCACCGGGGTGGCACTGCCGGCCGAGCCCGGGCTGCTGGCCCGGTACGCCACCGACCTAGCTGCGGCCGGGGTGAGCGCCCTGGCCGTGGAGCTCGGCCGCCGCTATGTCGGGTCGCTGCCGCCGGTCCTGGTGCAGGCGGCGGCCGGCAGCGGGCTGACGCTGATCGCCTTCGAGCGCGAGGTCCCGTTCGTGGAGATCACCGAGGCGGTGCACGCCCAGATCATCGACGCCCAGCTAGACGAGCTGCGGGCTTCGGAACGGCTGCACGAGGTCTTCACCGAGCTGTCCGTCGCGGGCGCCTCCCCGGACGAGGTGGTGCGGCAGGCCGCGATCCTGGCCGGGCGGCCGGTGATCCTGGCCGACCTGTCGCACCGGGTGCTGGCCTGCGAGCCGGGCAGCGCCGACCCCGCGCGGCTGCTGTCCGGGTTCACCCGGCGCAGCCGGGCCCTGGGCGGATCTGGGTCTGGGGCTGGCCCTGGGTCTGGGTCTGGCTCCGGTCGGACGGTCTTCGACGAGGCCTCGGGCTGGCTGTACACCCCCGTCGGGGCGCGGGGTGAGGACTGGGGCCGGGTGATCCTGGTGTGCGACGGCCCGCCGGCCGGTACCGACACCGTGCTGATCGAGCGGGCCGCGACCACGCTGGCGCTGGGCCGGCTCCTCACCCGGCACCGGGAGAGCCTGGACCGGCAGGCCCACCGCACGCTGATCACCGGCATCATCAACCAGGCCCACGCCGACCCGGCCGAGGCGGCCGTGCGGGCGCGGGCGCTGGGCGTGCCCGTGGACGGACGCCAGCTCATCGGGGTGGTGCTCCGCCTGGGCGATCCCTCGGGAGCCGACGCCGTCCGGGGCGTGCTTGGCGTCTCGGCGCACGCCCGGGTGCTGGACGCGGCCGACGTCGTGG
>JBAPYC010000479.1:0-3901 GCA_049284535.1 Streptosporangiaceae bacterium | reverse complement strand
ACTACCTGACGACCTACGTGGCCGCCTGCGGCGTGGACCAGACCCGGTGCGAGCGGCTCGCCGCCGAGATCGCCGGCCACCCCCAGCGTTACGGCTGGGCGCACGCCGGCGCCGGGGTCAAGGACGGCCTGCGCGCCCTGGCCGGGCTCGGGTTGCCGATGGGCGTGGTCTCCAACTCCAACGGCACCGTGGAGGGCGACCTGCGCAGCGTCGGCGTCTGCTACGTACCGGACGGCGACGGACCACTGCCGGAGGGCATACAAATGGGTGTCATCCTGGACTCCGCGGTGGTCGGCGTGGCCAAGCCGGACCCGGGGATCTTCCGCATCGCGCTGGACGCCCTGAACGTGCCCGCGGACGGCAGCGTCCTGCACGTGGGGGACAGCCTGCGCTACGACGTGGCCGGGGCGCTCGCCGCGGGCCTGCAGCCGGTGCACATGGACCCGTACGGTCTCTGCCCGGCGCCCGACGGCCACCGGCACATCGGCAGCCTGACCGAGCTTGCCCAGGCCCTGATATCGACGCAGCGTTTACCCTAAGCCGCCGCTAGACTACGGGCTCATGCGCTGGTCCACGATGCACATCCCCACGCTGCGCGACGACCCGGCCGACGCCGGCGCGCCCAGCCACCGCCTGCTGCTCCGCGCGGGTTACATCCGCCAGCTGATGGCCGGGCACTATTCGCTGCTGCCGCTCGGCCAGCGGGTCCGGCTCAAGGTCATCGGGATCATCCGCGAGGAGATGGACCGGATCGGCGCCCAGGAGATCCTGATGCCGGTCATGCACCCGGCCGAGCTGTGGCAGCGCAGTGGCCGCTGGGAGCTGATGGGCGATGAGCTGTTCAAGCTCAAGGACCGCAAGGGCGCCGGCTTCGTCCTCGGCATGACCCACGAGGAGGTCGTCTCGACGCTGGCCACCGAGATGGACTCCTACCGCGAGCTGCCGCAGATGTGGTACCAGATCCAGACCAAGATGCGCGACGAGCCGCGCCCCAAGGCCGGCCTGATGCGCACCCGCGAGTTCACCATGAAGGACTCCTACAGCTTCGACCTGGATGCGGCCGGGCTCGACGCGTCCTTCCGCGCCCACCGCGACGCGTACGTCCGGATCTTCGAGCGGCTGTCCATCCCCGCTATACCGGTCGCGGCGTCCAGCGGCGCCATGGGCGGCTCGGACTCGACCGAGTTCGTCTGCCCGTCACCCAGCGGCGAGGACCTGATTGTCCTGTGCCCGGAGTGCGGTTACGCGGCCAACATCGAGAAGGCCACGTCGGGGCTGGCGCCCGTAGACGCCGACGCCGAACGGAGCGGGGTTCGTGCCGCCCCTGAATCCTTCCCCACCCCCGGCGTCCGGACCATCGAGGATCTCGCGCTTGGCTACGACGCTCCGGCCAGCCGCCAGATCAAGACCCTGGTGTACTTCCTTGACGACACGCTCACGCTGGTCCTGCTGCGCGGCGACCACGCGCTGAATGAGCAGAAGCTCGCCGACGCCACCGGGGCCACCGCGATCCGCCCGGCCCAGCCGGAAGAGATCCGCGCCGCACTCGGCGCGCTCCCGGGCAGCCTGGGCGCGGTCGGCGTTACTGACTACCCGATCGTGGCGGACGAGGCCCTGCGGGGCCGGCGCGGCATGTTCACGGGCGCCAACATCGACGACACCCACCTGCGCGGCGTCGATGTCGACCGCGACATCAGTGTCGGCCGGTGGGCTGACCTGCGCGAGGTCGCCGTCGGCGACATCTGCGTCAACTGCGGGCACGGCCTGGAGGTGGAGCGCGGCATCGAGGTCGGCCACATCTTCAAGCTCGGCTACAAGTACGCCGACGCTCTGGACATCCGGGTGTCCGGCCCGGAGGGCAAGCCGGTCAAGCCGATCATGGGCTGCTACGGCATCGGCGTGGAGCGGGCCATGGCCACGGCCATCGAGGCCCATCACGACGACAAGGGCATCATCTGGCCCGTCGCGATCGCGCCGTTCGAGGCGGTGGTGGTGGTGGCCCAGCAGGACAACGCCGACGTGGCGGCGGCGGGCGAGCGGGTGTACGCCTCGCTGCTCGACGCTGGCGTGGAGGTCATCGTGGACGACCGGAGCGTGCGCGCGGGCGTCAAGTTCAGCGACGCCGAGCTGGTCGGCATCCCGTTCCGCATCACCATCGGCAAGCGCGGCCTGGCCACGGGCACGGCCGAGCTGACCGACCGCGCGTCCGGCTCGACCGTCCAGGTCCCGCTGGACGAGCTGGCCAAGCACGTCCGCGAGGCTGTGGACCAGGCTAAGTCGGGCCGCCCCTGAGGTCAGCATGACGCTGACGGTGAAGTGGCTGCCGAAGCCGCCAAACCACGACTCCCAGGCGGCCGAGGACTACCTGCCGCTGCTCATGTCCGGCGGTCCCGGGGGAGCGGCCTAGTCCGCCTGGCGGTCGCGTTCCCGGCAGCGCAGCGCCCGGAGCACGTCGTCCCGCCCCTCCACGAGCAGGCGGCGCAGCGCGGCGGGCGGGTCGGCCGAGGCGATGTAGGCGTCTGTCGCCTCCACCGTGCTCGGCGCCGTCGCGCCGATGGTGTACCCGCCGGTGACAAAGTCCTGCGCCATAGCCGAGGACCAGTCGCGCCACGCGTCGCCGATGGTGGCGAAATACCTGTCCAGGTACGGTTCGGTGAGCTCCGGCTGGTCCGGGTCGGCGAAGCCGGCGAGGGTAGCCCGGAACGCCGCGATGGTCAGCTCGCCCCCGGTCATCGCCGCCCAGGCCTGCTCCTTGGCCTCGGCCGTGGGGATGGCCGCCCGGCACGTGGCGGCGTGCCGCTCGCCCGCGTCGGTGGCGTCGCGTGCCAGCTCGGCGTCGATCTGCGCGGCGCCGAAGCCCCGGTAGGACCGGCTGACGAGCCGGCCAAGCAGGGTCCAGCGCAGGTCGGTGTCGACGGTGATGCCGTCCAGCTGGACCGAGCCGTCCAGCAAGCCCGCCAGCATCTCCAGGTCGTCGGCGGAAGTGGCCACCCCGGCATAGGAGCGGAGATAAGCCAGCTGAGCGTCGGACCCGGGTGCGGCCGCCTCCAGGAGATCGCGCAGCGCGCTGGCCAGCAGGGCCAGCCCGGTCTCCCGCCAGCCGGGATCGGCGAACCGGCGCACGGCCTGGCCGGCCTGCCGCAGCAGGGTCTGCACCACGCTGATGTCGGCTACTGAGGAGATCCCCGACAGCACCAGCCGGACGTAATCGCGCGCCGCCATCTCCCCGTCGCGGCACATGTCCCACGCGGCCGACCAGCACAGCGCCGCGGGCAGCGAGTCGCGGAACTCCCCGATGGCCTCGATCAGCGTGCGCAGCGAATGCTCGTCCAGCCGGATCTTGGCGTAGGTGAGGTCCTCGTCGTTGACCAGCACCAGGTCCGGCCGGGGCTGACCCACCAGCTCCGGGATCACCGTGCGCGGCCCGGCCACGTCGGTCTCGATCCGGTCGCGGATGACCAGGCCGGAATCGGTCCGGTCGTACAGGCCGATGGCGATGCGGTGCGAGCGCAGCGTCGGATGGGTGGCGGCCGCCTCCTGCTCCACCGCGAACTCGGTGAACCGGCCCTGTTCGTCGACCGAGTAAGACGGCCGGAGGGTGTTGACCCCGGCTTTCTGCAGCCACTCGGCCGACCACGAGGCCAGGTCGCGGCCCGAGGTTTCCTCCAGCGCGGACAGCAGGTCGGCCAGGGTCGCGTTGCCCCAGGCGTGCGCGGCGAAGTATTTCCGCACGCCGTCCAGGAAGTTCTCCCGCCCGACGTAGGCGACCAGCTGCTTGAGCACGGCCGCGCCCTTGGCGTAGGTGATCCCGTCGAAGTTGACCTCCACCGCGTCAATGTCGGGGATGTCGGCCGCGATCGGATGGGTGGAGGGCAGCTGATCCTGCCGGTAGGCCCAGGCC
>JBAPYC010000478.1:0-11675 GCA_049284535.1 Streptosporangiaceae bacterium | reverse complement strand
GATCCTGACCAGTCTGGACACCTGCTCCGTACCGGAGGCAGTCAGTGGCCGCCGGCTCGGCCAGGTCGGGCCGACTCGGCAGGACGCCTCTTCTCCCAGGGCACCAGCGTCACCAGCGCATTGTCCCCTGGGCTCGTCGTGGCGAATTCCGGCCTGGGTAGTCGCCTAATTCCCTAGGGATGGTAGCGAGAACGATTCCATATCGCGACAGCTCCCGCCGCAATCGCGATGAGGAAAATGAACATGACCATCCTCGGCCAGGATTCCATGTAGGGCCCCGGCCCCGTCCGGACGCCAATGGCCATCAGGTGCTTCAGGGTAATCATCTCCCTCCGCCACCAGGGCGCGGAAGGACTGAGTCTCCCTGACCTGCACAGGCTGGCTCAGCCTCTGTGACCAGGTGTGATAGCACTCAGTCATTGCCGGGGATTATTGCTCGCCGGGCCATGGCCGCCAAACACACGGCACTCGGCCCGCTGCCATCTTTTTTGATGCCCGCCCGATGAGTTACGGCTCGCCCAGCCGTCCACCCCTGCGGAATAACATCAACACGAGGACCGTGGCGGGACGCCATGCACACCGAGAAGGCCCGGGGGAAACGCGAACGAAGGAGCACCAGATGAACAGCGACGCACGTCCGGGTACGCGCATCCTGGGCAGTCTGCGAACAGCAGACGGCAAGGGCGTCGTGCGCATGGAGGACCGCCTCGACGCCGCGATCGACGACGTGTGGTCGGCCTTCACAGATCCCCTGCGTCTGGACCGCTGGGTCGGCGAGGTAGCGGGCGACCTCCGCCGCGCCGGTGAGTTCCACTTTCACTTTTATGCCAGCGGATCGGAAGGTACTGGGCGAGTGGAAGCATGCGAGCCCTCGAGGCGGCTGCTGCTGACCATGGCCATAGGCCAGCCAGAGGAGGATGTCATCGAGGTTATGCTGGCCGCCGACGGCGACCAGACCATCCTCGTAGTCGAGGAACGGGGCATGCCCTTGGGCCAGGTCGCCGCCTACGGGGCAGGAGTGCAGATTCATGTCGAAGATCTCGCCGCCTACCTCGCCGGGCGTGAGCGCTGCGACGCCGGCGCGCGGTGGAACGAACTGCAGCCTGCGTATATAGACCTGGCCGCGAAGGTCGGCTAGCTAGCCTGCGGCGTCTTCCTCAAAGTGGTTTGCCCGACCTGGTGAAGTGCTCGCGCTTACTCTCAAGCCACGGCTTGAAGATGACCGTTCTCGTTAGCCTGGTTCCTGCTGCCGTGCCTCGGCTTGCTGCTTGATGCCCTTGTTGATCGCCTCGAAGGTGCCCTGGATGCTGCCGAGTACATTGCCCATGCGGCGGCTGCCGATGGATCCCCTGCTGCCGCCAAGTCCCCGGTAGGTCGCGGCCTGCACCAGCAAGGTGCCACCGTCAGACGGGCTCAGGAGAAATCTGCGCTCACTTATCGTGATCCCGAGCAGCTTCGATGCCCACCGCAGTTCGCTACCCGGCTCGACGGTCGCCACCTCCACCTTGACAGTCATGGAGCGGCCGGTCGACGGAACCGTAGTCATGATGGTGAGCTTGCTCCCAGCAGCGAGTTGCCCGGTCACCGACCGGAACACCGGATGCCACTGCGGGTAGCTGGCCAGATCGGCCAGCACCGCCCATACGTTCTCCGGCGTGGCGGCAATCTCGATCGACGTCGATACCTCATGAGCCATCGCGAGCAGCCTCCCGCGTGAATCCTACGATGAGGCCAGCTAAGCGATGCGCTTATCGATGATCCCAGATCGTCCGTAGCCAAAATGCGGCCAGCGCAGTCCGGTGACCACTTCGGCTCGAACCTCGGCATCCTGGAGTAGCCGGTGAGATGGTGACCTGATGGATCTGCGATTGCTGGAGGACGACCTGGAGGCCGTTTCGCGCCTGTACGCCGAACGGTTCGGCATCGACCGTGACGACAGCTGGTTCGTGCTGAAACTGCACGAGGAAGTCGGCGAGCTAACCCAGGCGTTCCTCATGCGCGCTGGCCAGGCCCGGAACAAGGGCTTGTCGCCTGCCGAGCTGGACCGGGAGTTCCGGGCCGAGCTGTCCGACGTGCTGGCTCAGGTGCTGATCATGGCGCGGCATTTCAATGTGGACATGCAGGGCGAGCTGGAGCGCAAGTGGCTATCGCAGAACCCTGACTGGGTGAAGTCGTCCTGACTGGCAGCCGAGACGATCCCGTGGCTCCCGGCGTGGGTCCGGCTCTGGTCCGCGAGCAACGGACGGCTGACCGTCTGGCCGGAGCGGTTTGCACCGTCGCTCTTGCAATTTGCATATCAAAGTGATATCATATTACTAGGTGGTCGGATGGCCGACACCACAGCTAACGGGAAGCATCCCCGATGAACGCACACAATGACAACACCACTCCCCCGCGCACCGGCATGCGGCGCCTCATCGTGCCATGGGAGTTCCGCCACCTCCGCGGCTTTGGAGTCACGCGTATTGCCGGCGGCAGTGTCGCGGCCGCCGCGGGCGTCGTATGCCTCTCGTACGGCGTCTACGAATGGGCAACCCTGTTCCTGGTTCTTGGGGCGCTGAATCTCGGGGGCGGCTACTGGTACATCACTATCGCTCGCTCCGCACCTGCCCTAGGCTGACCAGTCAGGCGATTCACCGCGCAATGCGCGCTGCGTGAAGTGCTCTGCGTCGCACTTCGGGCAGTGCCGGAAACTGTCTGCAGACTGGTTAGCGGCCGAGGCCGCCTCGATCTCCCGGGTGAGTTCGCCGCGGTCGATAGTTGTCCGCGTCGCGACCGAGATCATCGAGATCGATCGGACGCGCCGCTGCGCCGCCCATCTTGGCACTCGCCAGGTGCAGCCGCAGTCGGCGCAGGTCCGCGCGTACGCCTGCGGCTGCCACGGAAACCGCATGCAAATGATCTTCCACAACGACGCCGGGTCAAACGCCCGGCCGGCCGGGCACAGGGCTTCTGAGCTGGGCGCGCTCGGACGGACCCGAACCCCCAGCTTTCTGTTCCATGGATCAATGGAGCCTGCCCGGCCAGTGAGCCAGAATGCTTAGCCGCAGGTCAGGATCCACTTAATGTCGAGACCGCCCGTCCTGGTCCGGTCGTCGTCCGGCCAGTCTGTGAGAAGCAGTGAGAGACACGCCTGGCTGGCTACAGCGGCTCGCTGAAGTACCAGCGATGCCCCTCGGGGTCATCCACCGTGTAGCTGCGGGCGCGACCTGCCCGGATCGAAACTTCGGACACCTCGGCGCCCGCAGCCTGCACACGCTCGCGGTGCGCGAGGAAGTCATTAATCGTGATGCATTGCAGCTGGGTCACTTCACCAAGCTTGGCAGGTCCCCGGAAGCCTGCCCCCGCAGAGCCCAGCATGATCACGCCACCGTTATCGAGCAACAGCTCGCCGTGCCGCACTGTCCCGTCGCCTTGCCGGTCGCGTACCCGCTCGGTGAAACCGAACGCTCTGATCAGCCAGTCCATCGCCGCGCCTGCGTCCTCATACAACAGATAGGGCACGACCTGCGGGTCTGAGCGGTAGTCCGGCATGACAGCCACGGTACTGCTCGGACGTATCGCGGTGATGGTGTGCAGCTCCGACGCTCAAGGGTGGATCCTTCAGGTGCCCTTGACGGTGGAGGGGCACCCCCGGACACTGAGCGGGCCATCCCCGGCCCATGCCTTGTCACGCGGCCGTCCGAGTCGTGTAGTCCGTGGCTGGCAGTTGTGCGTTATACGCACGTGGGAACCCGGCAGCTGGACTTCGCAGAGTTCTACTGCGAGTCCAGGGATGCGTGCCTGTTCGCCGTCCTGGTAAGCGTCGGCGACCGGGATGTGGCACAAGACCTTGTTGACGAGGCCTTCGCCCGGGCCTGGGCATCATGGCGGTCCGTCAGCAGGCATCCAGCACCAGCGGCATGGGTTGTCCGCACCGCGCTGAACGCCAGCATCTCGCGGTGGCGAAAACGCCGCCGGGAAGTATCGCTGCCCGAGCCTGGCAAGGTCGCGGACCTTGCGGCGGGACAGGAGGCCACCGAAAGCGCCCTCGATCCACGGACCATGGCCGCCCTGACCCGGCTACCTGCCCGGCAACGGCAGGTGGTCACCATGCGGCTGCTCCTTGACCTGGACACCAGCCGCACCGCCGAGGTGCTTGGCATCTCGCCCAGCGCGGTCAAGGCTCACCTGGCCCGCGCCATCGCCGCTTTGCGCAGCGACCTCATCCCCGAACGACAGCAGGAGAAGTCATCGTGAACGACGACGAAGTGATCACCGCAGTGAGAGAGCAGCGTGACAAGCTTCACTCGCACACCTCAGTAGACCAGATCATCAGCCGCGGCCGCACGGTCCGCGCCCGGCGCCGGATTCCCGGCGCGGTCACTGGGCTAGCTGTGGTCGCCGCCGCGGGTACCGCGCTGGCACTCAGCCTGACCGGCGTCCTCGGTGCGGCCCCTGCCCGCAGCATAGGCACGATCCGAACCACGGCCTTTACGCTTGTCAAGAACGCCAACGGCACTGCCACGCTGACCATGAACCCGAAAGTGCTACTTGAGCCCGGCACCCTGCAGAGCGACCTCGCGCGCGACGGCATCCGCGCCATGGTCACGGTGGGCAGATTCTGCTCCTCTGATCCGGCCCCGGCCGGTTGGAGGCAGATCATGTCGTTCCCTGGGAGCCCGGCCGATCCCGGTCCGGTCCAGGCCGTGGTGATCAATCCCGCGGCAATGCCAGCGGAAACGGAACTGAGCTTCGGTAACTTCCAGTCCGGGAACGGCGTGCAGACCTCCGTGGCGCTCATCGACACGCGCTCTTATACCTGCACCAGTACCGCTCCCACCGCTCCGCCGCCCGACGGCGTGATGATCATCCACACCAGCGCGCCGCGATAACGAGCCGCAGCTCGTAGTGATCTCGCTCCGGCCCGGACCGGGCTGACTGACGTGTGAGGCATCTTGACTGCGTGCTCTGCGTGATGTGGCCACGTCCCCGCGGAACTCGACGTCCACGTGGTCTGCGACAACTACGCCACCCACAAAACCCCCGCCGTCCAGGAATGGCTGGCTGGCCAGGCACCCCCGCTACCACGTCCACTTCACCCCGACCGGATCGTCCTGGATGAACCAGGCCGGGCGCTGGTTCGGCTACCTAACCGACCAGAAGATCCGCCGCGGCGTCCACAAAAGCGTCCAGTCCCTCGAGACCGACATCCGCGACTGGATAGAAAACTGGAACGAGAACCCCCGCCCATTCGCCTGGACGAAAACCGCCGAGGAGATCCTCAACTCACTCGCAGGATAAATGACGAGAATTTCAGGCGCACCACACTAGAGGGCATGATCTTCCAGGAGAGCCTTGAGGTTGCTGCCGCCGGTGTCGAACTGCCGCTGGGTCAGGCGGATGACCAGCGGCTCTGCGAGTTTGAAGAAGCCGCGGCTTTCTCCCTGGCAGTGGACCGTCAGCTTGGTGCCTGCGCCGTCTGGCTCGAGCCGCTGGTCGACTTCGAGGAAGTAGGGCCCTCCGGTGGTCGTGGTGGTCAACTGCTTGTTCTCGATGAGAGTCGTGCACGTGACCGGCGATTCGAAGCGTCGGCCCAAGAACGTGCCCACATAGACCATTGTGCTGCCCACTTCGAGCGGGTCTTCGCTGGTCCGCTTCACTTCCAGCAATCCCGGAGTCCACAAAGGGGACTTGGCGACGTCCCGTACCGCAGTGAAAACGTCCTCGACGGGGCGGTTGATGACCGTCATGACCTCAAATTCATTCATTTCTCTTCCAATCTGTGTCCGTTTCTGCTGTCTTCGCCTACGGTCCCAGCGTCGGCGCAAAGCCGGAAGGGTACTGGCACGAACGATGCCAGTAGTGGCAGCCACACTCGCTGCGGGCAGGCCGCCCTCATGCCCACGGTTCTGCCGGATGTCAATGACAGGGGCGAGATTACGCTGGGATCCCTAGTGTCCTGAGGCGTATCCGGCGGATCCAGGTACAGTCCGACGACATAAGATCCTCGAATCCCTCGCCGCCTACTGCCAACGAATCAGCGGCTCAGGACACTAGGGCTGTGAGAGATTCTGAGACGCCAGGCGCCACAATTTAAGACACATTGACAGCAACTCGGTCCACGAGCAGCTGCTTTAAAAGAACGTTTCCAGGCAGCCTGCCTATCTGCTCGTGTCCAGGTCGGCGCCCCTCTCGCATGCCCGTGGGTAACAACTGGAGACCGCAGGTTCCGCTCGATCTAGCACGACGTCGCATGGCCGTGCTATCGCATCTGGCTTGTTCGGTATTTCTACCGTTTCTTGGTGCTGTCAGGCAGTCGCGTCTGTGTCCCATCCGCAGCGAACGGATGATGAAACGTGAACGCCGCAGGAGTGGATCCGTGTTCGTGCAGGTACTCAAGCGCACGACAAGCGTCGCGCCAGGTCGGCACGGTGCTGGCGGAGACCCACCACGCAGCGTAGGACGGCCATTCAGGCTTGAGAAACCATTCATGCCTTCTCTGCAGCGCATTCCGGTGAAGCCCGCTGTAAACAAAGGAGAAGACCGATTCCAAATTCTCCCAGAGGGACAGCGTGGAGGCGCAAGAAAGCGTCTCGTTGGTGCGCTGACCCGTATAGAAGCGCGGCACCTCAAATTTTCCCCACGCGCCCCATTGCCGGTCGAAAACGGAGAGATGACTCTGACCGTGGTCTTCTACCGGATGCGCAATAAATCCTAGGCTCCGCTCTGCTTCCTCGAGGGTGGGCGGCAGCAAGTTTTCAAATCCCTCGACCTTGGGAGCTCCGTAGGGTTCCTTCAGTACCGCGAAAGTTGTGAACGCTATGCGGGGCATCCTTATCCTTGGTTGCCGGTGCCCGGCTCTTGCGCCAAATATCATCTGGTGCGAACGACCTGCGGCAAGCCAGGGGGCGTAACCGGCGCGAGGCCGCCGCCGTGGCATTCCCCGCAACCGCAGTGCGCCTCCCGGACGCGGCCCAACGGGTCAGCGGCGACGGTGCAGTGAGGCCCGCATCCGGTAATAGGCGTCATAGCATCCGTGATATCACAGCCGGACCATGCCAATATCACTTCGACTCTTGATCTGTACGGGCACTTGTACCCGTGGGGAGATGGATCGTTACGCCGACCGCCTTGATAGCGCTGCCGGTGATGCCGACGAGGCCAGACGACGATGACGATGAGCAGGATGACCAGTGATCAGCGTGTCTAGCTGGGAAGGTGGTGGCGCGCTCGGAGGGACTCGAACCCCAACCTCGGAAGCTGCTTTCAGCCCAGGGCCCCGGGCGCCTCAACCGTGCCGTGCCGCCGACACTGGCAGGCCTGGCGGGCTGCGGGCTCGGCGCGGCTTACCTAGTTGCGCTCTGGTGGCACACCTGGCAGACACCCAGCTGCACCTTTTGCCCTTTCCTATGGCTGCTACACCACCGGTGTGCTTGTGACGCGGGTCACCACGGCCACGACGATCGCCACTGCCGGTGCCGCGTTGCTGTTCGGCCGTTGGCTCGCCGTCAGGTACGCAGCATCCCTTCTGGTCTGCCTGGGCCAGGCGAGGGCGCAAGTCAGGCGTGACCGCCAGTGGCCGCAAGCCTCCGTGGTTCACCACCTCATGGGGCACGGAACGGGCACGCTTCGGTCGGCCTGGGACACTGTGTGGCGTGGATCAAGGCCGCTGCCCGGAGGAGCCTCTTCCCGGCGGGAACGCAAGCCCCGGCGTGGTGCGAGTGGGTGACACCGTCCGCCGCCCCGCTCGGTCGCACACGGCCGCGGTGCACGCGCTGCTGTCGTATCTGCACGCAGTCGGTTTCGAGGGCGCGCCCCACCCACTGGGCATTGATGAGTATGGCCGGGAGGTGCTGAGCTTCATCCCCGGCACCGTGCCTTGGCCAGACGAGTTCGGCCTGCTCGAACCACTCGACCGGCTGGCGCGGGCGGCCCGGCTGATCCGCGACTTTCACGATGCGGTGACCGGCTTCGTCCCGCCACCGGACGCGCACTGGCAGGTGCTCATCCCAGCCGAGGGAGACTGTGACATCATCGCCCACCACGACCTGGCGCCGTGGAACCTGGTGATCGGGTCGCGGTGGGCGTTCATCGACTGGGACTTGGCGGCCCCCGGGACCCGGCTATGGGATATCGCGTACGCGGTGCACGGGTTTGCCCCGCTGTCGGCCAACCCGCGGTGGCAGCGCTCCGATGCGGCCTTCCGGGTGAGGGTTTTCGCCGACGCCTATGGGCTGGACGAGATCCAGCGCCGCGAGCTGGTGCCCCTGCTCATCCGCCGCACCCGCGCCATGCGCGACTTCCTGGCCCGCCAGGCCAGGGCGGGCGTTCAGCCCTGGACCGGCTTGTGGGAAACCGGTCACGGCGACGCCTGGCAGGCTGATGCCGACTACACCGAAGCCTATGAAGCCGTCTTGGCCGCCGCGCTGGTCAGTTGATACCCCGCATGCGTCGCCTACCAGGTACCTCAGCCAAGGACGTGTACGGGCACCTGCTGGAGGGTGACAGGCGGGCGGCGGCGGAGTCGATGAGCCGGGGCTTTGTTCGGTGGCTGAGATGGTCCCGTGGCTCCCCGCGCAACGAAAAGCCCCTGCCGGCGGGCAAGGGCTTGTGAGCTGGGCGCGCTCGGAGGGACTCGAACCCCCAACCTTCTGATCCGTAGCAGGATCAGAGCCGTCCTCAGTAGTCCGCGCAGGTCCGGAGGGTCTGGTCAGTCGCCGTCTTGTTCCGGTGGCGTCCGCTGCCGTCCAGCATCGTTGCTAGCACCTGCGTTAGCAGGAAGCCAGCTTTACCACCTGGATGCAAACTACTGGGGCGGCCCTGCTCATGACTAAACGGCGCAGTGCAGTGAGTATGTCGATGCCTGCCCGGGGCGGCTGTAGTGCGCTTAGGTTGCTGTATCTCGCTGCTGTACAGACGGCGGTCGCTATGTGCTCAGGTACGGAGCCGGGCGATGAGCTCGATCTCGACGGCGATGCCGACCGGCAGCTCGGCCAGGCCAACCGCTGCGCGGGTATGGCGCCCGGCATCGCCGAAGACCTCGACCAGCAGGTCCGAGCATCCATCGAGGACCGCGGGGGTCTGGTCGAAGCCGGAGGCCACGTTCACCATGCCGAAGACCTTGATGATCCGCTGGATCCGGTCAAGATCGCCGAGTTCGGCCTGGAGGGTGGCGAGGATCGACAGTGCCGTCATCCGTGCTGCTTCGCGGCCTTGCTCCAGGGTGAGATCGCCGCCGACTTTGCCGCGTATCATCTGGTCTCCCGCGACCGGGCCATGGCCGCCCACGTACACCAGCCCCTCGTCGATGACGCAGCTGAGGTAATTACCGGCGGGCGGGAAAGGCGGAGGAAGCTTGATTCCCAGGGATTCGAGCCGGTCAGCGATCGTCATGGCCAGAGTGTATCGGCGTCCAGCCCGCGCCGTTCCCACCCACCACCTGCTGCAGTAACCATCGATCCACTCCATTCCCTTGCGCACCTGCTCACCTGCGCATCTAATCCGTAGTGATCTGCGCCTATGTCTCCTACTTGCTAATCGTCGTTCTGACCTGCTGGAAGACCCGTCAACGGTGCGCAGTGAGCGGCGGCGCTGAGCGTCGTTGTGAGGCCAAAACGAGGCCAGCTAGGTCTAACCATCGACCTAGGCCAGGCAGTCACTTGACTGTCAAGACAAGGTTGACGCCGACTTGCCTGGCGGACCGGCCTGATCACCCCTACCGGGTGAATGAGCGACACCCTTTCCAGGCGCAGAATGACACCTGATGGCCCATCGGTGTCCCGGCTCCACGATTAAGCCGACCTCCGCGTTATGCCGACGTCGGCATAACCACGACCTGCGGCACACCGCCGCGTCCCTGATGATCCAGGCGGGCTACCCGCCCAAGATGCTGCAAGAGATCCTCGGCCATGCCAGCATCACTACGACCCTGGACCTGTACGGGCACCTGTACCCGGGGGAGATGGACCGCTACGCCGACCGTCTCGACGAGGCGGCCACGGGCAGCGATGCGGCCAAAATGCGCCAGAAGACGAAGATGGCGAGGATGACGGCGAATGATCAGCGCGTCTAGCAGCGGAAAGATCAGCGCGCTCGGAGGGACTCGAACCCCCAACTTCGGATCCGTAGATCAATGGAGCATGTCTGGTCGGTGCGCCGGAATCTGTATCCGCAGGCCAGCGTCTATCTAGGTCTCCGGCTGAGACGCCTTGGTCCGGTAGCGTCCGGCCAGTCCGCGAGAAAGCTGTGAGAGATTCTTGTCCTATCGGCCCGCGAACCGCACCCGCATTGGCAGTTCGGGTCACGGTCGGAGTCACACGTCAGCCTGGGAGATCCTCCGGACGCTTTGCGGCGAGATGGCCCTGCAGCAGGCCAGTGGACTGGCCGACCTCGATAAGGTACCCGTCCGGGTCCCGCAGGTAGCAGCGGATCTCCGCGCCGCGGTCGATCGGCGGCGTGACGAACTCTGCCCCTTTCGCCTTCCACTCCTCGTAGCAGGACTGGATATCCGCGACCCGCAAGTTCAGGAAGATCGAGGTGGTGGCGCCGGGCTGGTAGTCGACCACCGAGATGCCCGGCTTGTCAGGGGTCGGCGGCCCGCCGGGATTCATGATAATCCACGAGTTGGACAGCCTGACAGTGCACGGATTCTCCTCCAGGATGACGGTGCCGCCCAGGATGCGCGAGTAGAAGTCCCGCGATCGCGCGACCTTGCGGACGGTGATGAACAGCGCCACCAGAATGCCCTCGGCGGGCGCAGGGAAGCTGGCGAAATCGTTACGGGGCTGAGACTCCGTCATGGTTGGTCCTCTCCGGCGGCATTGGCAGACAGTGGCTTACCCGAGCGGCGGTCCTAGTCATCAACTCTTCCCGCTATGTGGTCAGCGCAGACGTCCCTGCACCTAGCCGGACTTTCCGATGATCTTGGGGTTCTGAGGCCGTCCGGGTTGCCGCCTCGCTGAGTTCGTGCAGGTGACATGCCCGGCCGGGGTTGACCTGGGGCCCGGAAAAGCGTATTACCCATATATGGCTTCCATCGTGGGGAAGAAGCGCGGGGGTGCCACCTACTACTACCTGGTGGAGTCCGCGCGGGTAGACGGCAAGCCGCGGATCGTCTCCCAGGAGTACCTCGGGACCGCGGAGGAACTGGCCGCCGCGATGCGCGGCGGCGGCCTCGGCCTGCCCGACGGGATCCTGAACAGGCATTTCGGCGCGATCGCGGCGGCGTGGGGAGTGCTGGAGGATCTCGGCGCAGCCGCCATCATCGATGCGGCGGCCGGCCCGGCCCCGGCCGGACAGCCGCTGCCCACGGGAACCTACCTGGTCCTGGCCGCGCTGAGCCGGCTGGTCGCGCCGTGCTCGAAGGCCGGGTTCGCGGAGTGGTGGAAGACCACCGCGGCGGGCCGGTTCACGAAGGTTCCCGCCAGCGCGCTGGACCACCGCCGGTTCTGGGACGCGATGCACGCTGTCACCCTGGAGCAGCTGCAAGAGGCCTCCCGGCAGATCGCGGCGCGGATCGTGCAGGTCTCGGGGGCGGACGTGTCGAGCGTGGCGCTGGACATGACCATCTTCGCCACCTTCATCGCCACCGCCAACGGCAAGGCGCCGATCGCGCAGCGCGGGAAAGCCAAGCAGAAGCGGTCTGACCTGCGGCTGGTCGGGCTCGGGCTGGTCGTCACCCGGGACGGCGGGAT
>JBAPYC010000477.1:0-7913 GCA_049284535.1 Streptosporangiaceae bacterium | reverse complement strand
CGTGAGCACTCCACCCCGTATCACCTGGCGCACGGCCTGCTCGACCAGGCCGTCTACCTGACCCGCCGCGGCGACGCGGCCGCCGCGGCGCCCGCGGTGGCGGAGGCCAGCGCCATCGCCGGACGGCTCCGCTGCCAGCCGCTCCTTGATCGCGCCGCGGGCGTGACCGCTACTGACCTGGCCCGTCCCGGGACGCGTGCCTAGATGGCAGCCGTGCCCGCTGAGGGCGGCGCGACCAGCGTTCGCAGACAAAGCGCCTGCTGGTCGCCTGGACCGGATGACCGCAAACGAATCCCGTGGGCCACGCCCGTCAGTCAACCGCGGTGTACAGCTGCCGTGTGTCGGCGATCCCCTTGAGTTGGTGCGCGCCGGCGGCGGTGTTCGAGCGTGGGCATTCCGGCACCGGTGCGGTCTGACAACCCGGTGCCGCGGCGGTCGAGCAGGATAAGCCGGCCGAACGAGGAGATCCGCTGGAATACGTGAGCGAGTATCCGCTCCTCCCAGTCAAACTCCACGTTGGTATGCCAGCCGCGCACGAACACCACGTCCAGCGGCCCGCGACCCGCGGTCTGGTAGGCAATCGAGAGTCGTCCACGGTGCGGGCGTACCGGGTCTCGGGATGCGCATCAACGCATAGTCTGCCATCCGCGTGCGCCGGGGCAACCGGAACCGGCCACCGGATACCCGAGCCACCGGTGACTGCTAGAGCCCAAGCGGCTAGTCACAAAGCCGGATTGGCGTCAGCATGGACACATAGCGGGTTAATGTGGCCCGTGTGGGGAGGGGCCCTTAGTGAATTGCGGGCAGTGCGGTGCGTCTTTGGGAGAGGGCGACCGGTTCTGCGGGGATTGCGGTGCGCTCGCGGGCGGATGCCCGTCGTGCGGTGAGCCATTGACGCCTGGCAAGCGGTTCTGCCGTGCCTGCGGCTTTGCGCTATCCGATACAGCATCCGTTTCCGCTGTGGCTGCACCGGCGGCGGATGCCGGTCACGGTCAGCAGGCGGTCGCCGAGCGCCGGGTGTGCTCGGTGCTGTTCTGCGACGTGGTTGGCTTCACGCCGTTGTCCGAGACACGGGATCCGGAGGCGGTCCGGGAACTGCTGTCGCGGTATTTCGCGGTGGCGCGGACGGTGATCGGCCGGTACGGCGGGATCGTGGAGAAGTTCATCGGCGACGCGGTGATGGCGGTCTGGGGCACCCCGGTGGCGACCGAAGGTGATGCCGAGCGGGCGGTGCGGGCCGCCCTGGACCTGGTGGCCGCGGTGGCCGAACTGGGGACCGAAGCCAGGGTGCCCGGGCTGGCGGCGCGGGCAGGCGTGGTGACCGGTGAGGTCGCGGTCACGCTCGGCGCGGTGAGCGAGGGCATGGTGGCCGGCGATGCGGTCAACACCGCGGCGCGGGTTCAGTCGGCGTCCGAGCCCGGAAAGGTGCTCGTCGACATGCCAACCTACCGGCTGGCGGGCAGTGCGATCGGGTTCACCGACGCCGGGGAACACCACCTCAAGGGCAAGGCCGAGCCGCAGCATCTGTGGCGGGCGACCCGGTGGTGTCAGCGGTGGGCGGCGTGCAGCGGGTTGACGGCCTGGAAGCTCCCCTGGTCGGCCGGGATGCGGAGTTGCGGACGATCAAAGACCTGTTTCACGCCGCGGCGGAGCGGCGGATGCCGCGGCTCATCCTGGTGTCCGGCGCGGCCGGGGTGGGCAAGTCCCGGCTGGGCTGGGAGTTCGAGAAGTACGCCGATGGGCTGGCCGCGGAGGTGTGGTGGCACCGGGGCCGGTGCCTGTCCTACGGGGAGGGGGTGGCGTTCTGGGCGCTGGCCGAGATCGTGCGGCAGCGGCTAGGCATCGCCGAGGAAGACCCCACCGAGATCGCCGCGGCCAAGCTCACTGAGGGGCTGGACCAGTTCGTGCCGGACCCTGGCGAGCGGGCATATGTCCGCGCGCGGCTCGGCCGGCTGCTCGGCGTGGCCTCCAGCGGGAATGGTGAGACGGCATTGGGGCAGGAGGAGCTGTTCGCGGGGTGGCGGCTGTTCTTCGAGCGGCTGGCGGCGGTTCAGCCGGTGGTGCTGCTGGTCGAGGACGCCCAGCATGCTGACAGCGCGCTGCTGGATTTTCTGGATCACCTGATCGACTGGGTGCGGGACCTGCCGGTGTACGTGCTTGTGTTCGCCCGCACGGAACTGAGCCAGGCGCGATCCGGATTCGGGTCCGGCCGGAACCGCAGTATGCTGACCCTGGACCAGCTGGACACGGCGTCGATGGACACGCTGGTGGATGCGCTCGTCCCCGGGATGCCGTCGGCCGCGCGGCTGGCGATCACCAGCCAGGCGCAGGGGGTGCCGCTGTTCGCAGTGGAGACGGTCCGGTCACTAATCGACCGGGACATCGTCCAGCCCGTCGAGGGCGTGTACCGCCTCGTCGGCACTGTCGGGGAACTGGCCGTGCCCGGCAGCTTGCGGGCGCTGCTGGCGGCGCGCCTGGACGCCCTGGAACCAGGCAAGCGGCAGCTGGTCGCCGATGCCGCGGTGCTGGGCACTAGCTTTCCCGCCGAGGCGCTGATCGCCGTGTCCGGGCAGGACGAGGCGGAGGTGCGAGCCGCGCTGGCCGAGCTGCTGCGCCGCGAGGTCCTGATCGTGTCGGCGGACCCGCTGTCCCCGGAGCGCGGCAGCTACCAGTTCGCTCAGGAGATGCTGCGCCAGGTCGCCTACGACACGCTGTCCCGCCGGGACCGCAAGTCCCGGCACCTGGCCGTCGCGGCGCACCTGCGGGCTGTCTTCCCCGGCGGCGGGGAGGAAGTCGCCGATGTGATCGCCCGGCATTACCTGGACGCGCTGGCCGCCGTCCCTGAGGATCAGGACGTCGGCCACATCCGCGCGCGAGCCGTCACCACGCTGATCCGGGCCGCCGAGCGCGCTGAGCGGACCGGCGCTCCGGGCCGGGCCGCCGCCAGCTATGCCACCGCTGCCGAGCTCATCGTGCCCGGTGATCAGGCCGATGCGGGGGCACTATGGGAACGGGCCGCGCACGCCGCCATGGCCAGTGCCAGCTACGAGACGGCCATCGAGTATGCCGGCCGCGCTCGTGATTACCATCTGCAGCGCGGCCGGGAACGGGCGGCCGCCCGCGCTGAGGCTATCGCCGGGCGCGTCCTGCGGAGCATCGGCCGTCACACCGAAGGGCGCCAACGGCTTAGCGCCGCGGTAGCGGTCCTTCGCCCCGATCCCGACGGTGACACCGTAGACGCCCTTGCGCAACTGGCGATACTAGAGGTATTCGCTGGCGGACCCGATGCGGACCGGCTCACCACTGAGGTGCTCGCCCTCGGCCAGGACCTCGACGTCGACGCCGACCAGCTTGCTGGCCTATTCCTCGCTCGCGGTCTCCACCTATGCTCCGTCGGGTATGTGCCAGAAGGGTCTGCCTATCTTCGCGAGAGCGTCCGGCTAGCTGCCCAGACCGGCGATTACCTGGCTATGGGACGCGCGCTGCTCAACCTGGCGGACGCACTGGCGGTAACCGATCCCGCTGCCGCTGAGGAAGCGGCGCGAACCGCCGTCGGATATCTGCGCAAGATCGGCAACCAGGATTACCTGGGATCTACTGTCGAAAACCTGATCCAGGCGCTGCTTTTGCTTGGCGACTGGGATGCCGCTGAAGCCGAGCTCTCCCGGACGATGGACGCCGATGGCCTCACCGACAGATACATCTTCGGCAAGCGGGGCATGCTGTCGGCGCTACGCGGCGACGTCAGCGCCGCAGAACGCATGCTGGCAGAAGTGCGGGATGCGTGCGCCAGCGAGGATCCTCAGGACAAGGCGATGTTCAGCTTGCTGACCGCCTTCGCCGCTGCCGCCCGCGGGGAGCCGGAAAGCGCATTGCGTCACGCCCGCGAGGCGACGGCTCACGCCAGCACCCTCGGGATGAGCCACGAATTTGTCCGCTGGGCGTGGCCGCTGGCTGCCCGGATCGGCTACCAGCTAGGGGACGCCGACGCGACTCGCGAACTGCTCGCGCTGGCCGATTCGTGCCGCCCCGGACAACTCGCTCCGATCATCCGGGTTGAGCGGGATCTGCTCCGCGCCCGGCTAGCGGGGCGCGACGGTGATGAGGGCGCCCCGGCCAGCTTCGCCGCCGCGATCACCGGCCTCCGCGACCGAGGGACCCCCTACCACCTGGCCCATGGCCTGCTCGACTACGCCGAGTACCTCATCCGGCTAGGCGACGCCGACTCGGCGGCGCTGGCCATTGCGGAAGCCCGCGACCTCGGCCAGCAGTTGCACTGCCCGCCACTGCTCGAGCGCGCCGACGCCATCGAGCGCACGCAGTCCCAGGTGCGGGCTTAACCAGCTTGACTGTCCGCCAGTCTCGTCACAGGTCAATGATTTGCTCTTCCGTGGCCACCGTGACCGGCACTGGCGACCCGGCGAACCTCTGCGCGATCTTGTCGAGTTCGTCGTCAGTACGGCCCGGCTGATGGTGGAACAGCACGACCCGCTGGGATCCGGATCGGCGCGCCAGCTCGACCGCATACTCCGCGGCGGCGTGGCCAAACGCGGCCTGGGCAGGCACTTCCTCGGCGATCAACTGGGC
Source organism: Streptosporangiaceae bacterium (assembly GCA_049284535.1). GTDB lineage: Bacteria > Actinomycetota > Actinomycetes > Streptosporangiales > Streptosporangiaceae > Palsa-504. The sequence continues at coordinate 3,326 of JBAPYC010000477.1, read as the reverse complement.
GTCGTGGACCAGCACATCGGCCCCGGCGGCGAGCTCGAGGGCGCTGGAGTGGTATTCACCCCAGCCGTCCGGGCCCGGGCCCAGGACTGTCGGGCAGTGATCGGTGACGTAGGCGACGGCTGACCGCCCATCGCTGACCCGGTACCCGATGGTCCTGCCACCTTTGTGTGGGATCTCCCGCGCCTCGATCGAGAACCCCTCGGCCTGCAGCCGGCCCGGTGAAATGGCCGTGAAGCTCCAGCGGCCACGCAGCTGCCCGGGGGAGATCGGGAAGTGCGGCGGAGACATCGCCCGGCTGAGCACCTGCTCGGCGCTTGTGCCGTCCTGCTGGTCCGGCAGCAGCAGGGTGACCTGAGCGTCGTCGTGGTCCCCGCCGCTGAAGAACGGCAAACCCTGGACATGGTCCCAGTGCAAATGAGTGAGCAGGATGGTCCCACGAAACGCCTGGCGGTTGAGCAGCCCAGTGACCCGGCGGATTCCCGTTCCGGCATCGAGAATGATCGTCGGCGGCGCATCGTCATCGGCGACGGCCACACAGGAGGTGTGACCGCCGTAGCGGACGAAGTCCGGGCCAGGCGCGGGCGTCGACCCGCGGACACCGCAAAAGTGCAGCCGCACAGGCTAAGCGTAGCCACACCCATTCTTTGGTATACAGCTTCTGCGGTATACAACTGCGAGGCTCCGGAAATAGCTGAGCTAGTCAATACAGAAATGGCATCATTGCAGGAAGTGTCCTGACCGTGCGATTCTGGGCTAGGCGGGAAGAGCACTGACTAAAGCTCGACAGTGTGGCCTGGGGTGGGCATAGGAAGGGGCTGCAGTGAGGTGCGGGCATTGCGGTGCCCTCGTGGGCGAGGGTCACCGGTGCTGGGAGGATAGCGGCGCGCCCGCGGCTGTGTGCCCCGCGTGTGGGGAGCCGGCCACGCCCGGCAAGCGTTCCTGCCATTCCTGTGGTTCTGTGCTGTCCGGACCTGCTCCGGCTGCCGCCCTTTCAATGCCTGTCTGGACCTGGCCCGGTGAGGAGCCGGCGGCAGAACGGCAAATGTGCTCAATGCTGTTCTGTGATGTCGTCGGCTTTCGCCCCCTGTTGGTGTGCTTGGCATGAGGTGCGGACGATGCAATGCGTCCGTGGCGGACGATGACCGGTTCTGCAGTGATTGCGGTGCTCCACTGGAAGTCGCGTGCCCGTCCTGCGGTGAGCCGGTGGCGGCCAGTAAGCGATTCTGCCGGGCCTGCGGATCTCCCGTACAAGCCGCTGCTGCCGATTCTGCGAGGCCGCTCGCAGCGGCCAGCCCGGGCGACGAGCCGGTGGCGGAGCGCCGGGTGTGCTCGGTGCTGTTCTGTGACGTGGTCGGCTTTACGCCGCTGTCCGAAGCGCGGGATCCCGAGGCGATCCGTGAGCTGCTATCGCAGTATTTCGCGGTGGCGCGGACCGTGATTGGCCGCTACGGCGGGGTGGTGGAGAAGTTCATCGGCGACGCGGTGATGGCGGTGTGGGGCACGCCGGTCGCCACCGAAGGTGACGCGGAGCGGGCGGTCCGCGCCGCTCTGGACCTGGTGGCCGCCGTCGCCGAGCTCGGCCAGGAAGCGGACGTAGCTGGGCTGGCCGCCCGGGCTGGGGTGGTGACCGGGGAAGTAGCCGTTACCCTCGGCGCCGTCCACGAGGGCATGGTCGCGGGGGACGCGGTGAACACCGCGGCCCGGGTCCAGTCGGCCGCGGAGCCGGGACAGGTGCTCACCGACGGGCCGACCTGCCGGCTGGCGGGCAGCGCGGTCGGGTTCGCCGACGCCGGGGAGCACCACCTGAAAGGCAAGGCCGAGCTGCAGCACCTATGGCGGGCGACGCGGGTGCTGTCCGCGGTCGGCGGTGTGCAGCGGGTAGATGGCCTGGAGGCACCGCTGACCGGCCGGGACGCGGAGCTGCGGACGGTCAGGGAGCTGTTCCACGCCACGGTGGACCGCCAGGTCCCGCGGCTGGTGCTGGTGTCCGGGCCGGCCGGAGTGGGCAAGTCGCGGCTGGGCTGGGAGTTTGAGAAATATGCTGACGGCCTGGCCGCGGATATGTGGTGGCACCGGGGCCGGTGCCTGTCCTACGGCGAGGGTGTGGCGTTCTGGGCACTGGCCGAGATCGTCCGGCAGCGGCTGGGCATCGCCGAGGAGGACCCCGCCGAGGCGGCCACGGCCAAGCTGGCCGAGGGGCTGGACCAGTTTGTGCCGGACCAGACCGAACGGGCGTACGTCGGGGCCCGGCTAGGCCGGCTGCTTGGTGTGGCTTTCGCGGGGGACAGCGGGGCGGCCCTCGGGCGGGACGAGCTATTCGCCGGGTGGCGCCTGTTTTTCGAGCGCCTGGCCGCGGTGCAGCCGGTCGTGCTGCTGATCGAGGACGCTCAGTATGCCGACAGCGGGCTGCTTGACTTCCTGGATCACCTGATCGACTGGGTACGGGACCTGCCCGTCTATGTGCTCGTGTTCGCCCGGCCCGAGCTGAGCCAGGCCCGGCCGGGGTTCGGGACCGGCCGGAACCGGATCACGCTGACTCTCGACCCGCTGGACCGGGCCTCCATGGACCTGCTGGTCGAGGCGCTCGTCCCGGGGATGCCGCCCGCAGCGCGCACGAAGATCACCTCGCACGCGCAGGGCGTGCCGCTGTTTGCCGTGGAGACGGTGCGGTCACTGATCGACCTGGACATCGTCCAGCCGGTGGAAGGTGTCTACCGGCTAACCAGCGACATCGGGGAACTGGCCGTGCCGGACAGCCTGCACGCGCTGCTGGCCACCCGGCTGGACGCCCTGGACCCGGCCGCGCGGCGGCTGGTGGCCGACGCCGCGGTGCTGGGCAGTACCTTTCCCGCTGAGGCGCTCATCGCGGTATCCGGTCAGGAGGAAGCGACGGCACGCGCGGCCCTGGCGGAACTGCTGCGTCGCGAGGTGCTTAACGTCTCCGCCGATCCGCTGTCCCCGGAACGCGGCAGCTATCAATTCGCCCAGCAGATGCTGCGTCAGGTCGCTTACGACACGATGTCCCGCCGGGACCGCAAGAGCCGCCACCTGGCTGTCGCCGCACACCTGCGGGCGGCCTTTCCCGGCGATGGCGAAGAAGTGGCCGATGTCATTGCCCGGCACTATCTCGATGCGCTGAACGCCGTGCCCGGGGACCGCGACACCAGCGAGATCCGCGGCCAGGCGGTCGCCACGCTGATACGGGCCGCCGAACGCGCGAAACGGACCGGCGCCCCCGCCGGCGCGGCCGCCAGTTACGCCGCCGCCGCGGAGCTCGTTTCACCGGACACTCAGGTCGGCCTGGCCGCTGCGGGCCGCCCCGGCGA
>JBAPYC010000476.1:0-4520 GCA_049284535.1 Streptosporangiaceae bacterium | reverse complement strand
AGCGCGACGACCGCAGCCCGGGTCAGCTCGCTGATCCGCCGCGGCCGGCCCGGCCGGGGCAGGTCAGCCAGCCCGTCCAGGCCGCGGCCGGCGAACCGGCCCCGCCACTTGCGCGCCGTGTCCTGGCTGATGCCCAGGTCACGGGCGATCCGCGCATTATCCCGGCCGCAGGCAGCAGACAGCACGATCTGCGCCCGCAGCCGGTCCCGGTGCGCCGTCTTCGCCCCCCGGACGCGTTTGTTCAAGGTTTTGCGCTCGCCGGCACTCAGCATGACCGGCACCGCGCGAAGCAGCGGCATGGCAGCCCCCGGGGGGAGATCACAGCGACGTAATCCGCTCCCGGGCACGACATCCTAACCAGCCCGGACACCACCGCGCGGCATGATGGGACACATGCCCGCCATCCCGGAATCGACCCGCAGCTCGATCATCTTGCGGCTGCTGGACCACACCGAGCACAACTGGCCACAGCTGGCCAAAGTCCGGGCCAGATACCACGGCAGCTTCGCCTACATCACCGGCGTGCTCCGCGACGGCCAGCAGATCCCCCTGTTCCGGCTGCGCTACGGCGGCTCCGCCCATTCCTTCGGCTTCGCGATCTATTCCGCCGCCAGCGACCGTTACCAAGAAGCGGTCCTGCGTACCGGACTCCCGACCGGCACCCCGCAAGAAGCCCTCGACACCGCCTGCACCTTCCACCTGGCCGACCTCGAACCCTAAGACCCCCGACGAATTAACGGTGTCACCCACTAAGTCCACGGCTAGTGGTTGACCACGGGTATGGCCGGGCCCGTGCCGTACCCGTGGAGCTCGACCCTGTCCGCGGCAGAAGCGAGCGATCGGCTCACTCCACGTGAGGACAGGGGCAATCTTGCACTAAGTGCAGTCGCATTGACGAGCTAGTACGGCAGCCGCCATTGGGGCTTTGACCTGCCGGGACGGCGTGGGGAATCGGGCTGTATGAGCGCAGCCGCCTCGCGATCATGTGCTTGTGAGGACAACAAAACCGAAGGCGGCTGCTGCTGCCAGGATAGGGGCCGGGCTGGGCGGCCGAAAACGAGCCGAGCTGCTCGGGCTGCTGAAGTCGTGTTTCGTCCGGACGGAGCCGTGGATCCAGGCGGGGAAGTACATGTCGGCGCTGGTCAGCGAGATGCCGAGGCGGAATGGGTGGACGATCGCGCAGCATGCCGGGGACCGTGACCCGGACAGGACGCAGCGGCTGCTCAACCGCGCGGCCTGGGACACGTTTGCCGCGATGAGCCAGGTCGGCCGGTTCGCCGCGTCAGGACTGGATCAGGCCGCGCGGCGTAACCGCCGGCGGGGCGGGCTGGTGATCGGCGCGATCGACGAGACCGGGCAGGAGAAGGCCGGCGAGGCCACTGCCGGGGTGAAACGGCAGTACATGGGGTGCGCGGGCCGGGTGGCGAACGGGATCAACACGGTTCACCTGTCGTACGTGCGGGCCAGGACCGGGCACGCGCTGATCGGCGCCCGGCAGTGGATACCGCAAGAGCACATCGAGGACCGGTTAGGTCCCTGGTCATGGGGCTGTCGCTGGACCTGGAGTTCCGCACCAAGGGGCAGCTGGCCATCGACATCTGCACCGGCGCGTACGCAGACGGTCTGGCGTTCGACTTCGCCTGCGGGGACGAGGTCTATGGCGGCTGCACGCAGCTACGGGAGTTCTTCGAGGACAACGGCCAGGCATACGTGCTGCGGGTCGCGTCGAACTGCACGCTCACCCTGGCCGCGGGGATCAAGCTGACCTGCGCGGAGGCGGCCCGGCGGCTGGTAAAGGATAAGCGGCACTGGGAAGTCCGCTCCGCCGGCCAGGGCTCCAAGGGTGAGCGCTGGTACGCCTGGGCATGGATCGCCACCGCCTCGCCGCGCCATCAGCTGCTCATCCGCCGCCATCTGCGGACCGGAGAGCTGGCCTTTCATTACTGCTACGTGCCCGAGGGCCAGCTGCTGACCAAGACCAGGCTGATCCGCGCTGCCGGGCTGAGATGGCCGGTAGAAGTCGGCCACCGCTGCTGCCTGTAAAGCGGGATTTGTCTTTCACGGCTGCCCTCCTTGTCCTTCTTCCTGCGTTTCGCCGGTTTCTGCCTGGGGTGGTGCCCAGCGGGCGCGGGTGTAGTAGCCGGCCGGGCGGTCCCTGCGCTCGCGGAGCTCGCGCATCTGCTGCTGGTCGGCGAGGATGATCCAGTTCCTGCCCCGGGGTGCGCGGCGGGCGGTGATCCAGCCGCGGTAGATCCAGTTGTAGATGCTGGCGGTGGGCATGCCGAGCTCGGCGGACAGTCCCGGGACGGACCACTCGCCTGGGTCCAGGTCCGTGAGGACGGCGGGCCGGCCCTTGGCATTCTCGCGGATGGCGTGCTTGCTGATGATGTTGCGGACCTGCTGGCCGGTGAAGACCGCGGTGCGCTTGGGCGGCCGGTATCCCGCGGCGTTGAGCGTGCCGGCGATCTGCTTGCTGTTGCGTCCCTCGCCGGCGAGCCGGGTGACGGTCTCCAGGAGGGCCGGGTAGTAGGAGAGCTGGTCCAGGCGGCCGACCGGGCGGACGGCTCTCCCGCTGGTCCGGTGCCCGCCGGCCCAGGTGATGTCCACGTTCACGATCTCGCTGTCGCCCTCGACGGCCACGGTGACGTCGTCGGTAAGAATGCGGAGCAGCTCCTTGCGGTCGGCCCGCGTGGTCGTCGGGGCGTCCCAGACCCGCGGGAGGTCGGAGGCCAGGGACCTGATCGCGTCCCGCTCGGCGGGGGCCAGCACTGCGGGCGTCTGCTCGGCGAACCGCTGGTACTCGGCCTCTAGCCGCCCGGCCTCGGCGAGCGCGGATTCCCAGTCGGCCTCGAGCTGCCGGGTGACGAGCCTGTTCTCGGGGTCGGCGAGCTGGTACTGGCGGCGGGCGCGGCCGGCGGCGTAGCGGCCGCGCTCGACGCGCTGACGCCAGAGCTTGTCCAGGGCGGCCCGCTCGTTCTCGGCGTGCGCAGCGGCGGCCATCGAGACCTCCAGGGCCGCCGGGGCTATCGCGTCCAGGACCTGCCGGGCGACGTAGTCATCGAGCGCGGGGCCGGCAATGTGCTGGCAGCGGTCGCCAGTCCCGTAGTTCACCGGGTAGAACCCGCAGGTGTAGCCGTAGGCGGCGCGGGCGGACGGGTCGTGGTAGCTGACCGCCATGCGGTGCCCGCCGCACAGGCCGCAGCGCAGCAGCCCGGACAGCAGCGCCTGCCCGTTCCGGGGAGCGCCCGGGGACTCCGCGGTCTGCTGGTTGGCGGCCAGCCTGGCGAGGTTCGCGCGGTACTCGCCCTCGGAGATATAGGCGGGAAGCCTGCCCGGCAGCATGACCAGCCACTCGCCGGCGGGCTTCACCACTTTCCCGGTGTCCGGGCGGCCGGGGATCTTCCTGCGGGGATCGACCTGACGGCGGCCGTAGGCGTAATAGCCCGCGTAAGCAGGGTTGCGCAGCATGTTCTGCAGCGTCTCCCGGGTCGGGCGCCGCCATTCCAGGTCGCCCTTCGCCGGCCCCGAGCGCGCGCGGACCGGAAGCTGGATCTCGTGCCCGGCGAGATAGCGCAGCACGGCGTTGAGGGTCCCCAGCCGCTGGAAGGTCCTGAAGATAAGGCGGATGACGTCCTGCGCCTGCTCGTCGGGGTCGAAGGCGGCCTCGCCGGACGGGCGGCGCACGTATCCGGCCGGGAGCGGGAGGATCAGCTCGCCGCGCTCGGCCTTGGCCCGCTTCGCGCCCAGCATCCGCTGCCGGATCAGGAAAATCTCTGCCTCTTATGCAGACTCCGCCGTTATGCCGACCACGAGCTGTGAGTTCGTTGCGGGCTTGGCCGGCAGTGCCGGCAGGTCGGCATAATCCCAGCTCGGCGATGGCCTGCCGTCAGTCTTTCGCCAGGTCAGGGGCTGATTCTTCTCTCCGGACGCGATGGTCGTCCGGAAGAGGAGCACATGATGGCGAAGACGAAACCGTGCTGGGCGGAGGTGACCGGGCCGCTCGCGGAGTACGCGGACGGGTTCCGGGCCGAGCTGTTCCGGCTCGGCTATACCCCGCTCACCGCAGCCTGCCAGATACGGCTGACCGCTCACCTGAGCCGCTGGATGACCGCCGAGGGCATCAGCGCCCAGGATCTGGGCATGCCGGCCGCGGAACGGTACTTCGCGGCCCGCCGTCTGGCGGGATACGCGAACGAGCGGACCACCGAGGCACTCGGCCCGCTGCTGGGCTATCTCCGCGGGCTCGGGGCGGCCCCGTTTCCGCCGGCGGAGCCGGCGACGGAGACGAGCCTGCTGCTGGACCGGTTCGCGGCCTACCTGGCGTCCGAGCGCGGCCTGGCACCGACGACGGTCACGCTGAACGTCCGCCTGGCCCGCCCGTTCCTGCAGCAGCGGGCGCTCGAACACAACGGGCACCTGGACCTGGAGCAGCTGACCGCCGGCGAGGTACGGGCATTCGTACTGGCCCAGGCCCGGAAGCAGCCGCGGTCGGCCAAGCGGATCGTGACCGCGCTGCGGTC
>JBAPYC010000475.1:0-3532 GCA_049284535.1 Streptosporangiaceae bacterium | reverse complement strand
ATTGGGCTGGCTGCCGTAATTCTGGTCGCCGTAGTTCTGGCCGGCCTGGCCGGGGTCGGGGAAGCCCTGCCCCTGCTGGCCGTACGGCTGGTTCGGATAGGGCGGCTGCTCCTGATTACCGTATGGCGGCTGCTCCTGGTTACCGTACGGCTGGCTGCCATAAGGCTGGCTGCCGTAGGGCTGACCCTGCTGGCCTTGCTGGCCGTACGGCGGCGGATACGCCGGCTCGGCGTAGCCCGGGCCGCCGGGAGGTGACGCACCCTGACTGGCACCGATCAAGCGGTAGTAGACCAGCGTCACCACCAGGGCCACGAACGGCGCGATCAGCGTGCCCGAGATAACTGAGCTCAGCCCGTTGCCAAGCACGTGCGGCAGGACCGAGAAGATCAGCCCGAGGATGATGCTCACCACTATCTGGATCACCCACAGCAGGACCAGCGTGGCGAACACGTGCCAGCCGTGGCCGCGCACGAGCTGGCGGCTGCGCCCGAAGGCGGCGAACACCCCCGACCGCTCGATGACGATGACCGGGATGATCACAGCCCAGATGGTGATCAGGTACAGGCCGGGCACGATGATCAGGGCCAGTCCGATCGTGATGGCGATGGCGGCCAGGATGGAGGCCCCGATCACGGCCCACAGGTACGGCGTGGCCGCCGACACCGTCTCGCCGATGGACATGTCGACGCGGCCGTCGCGGACGTCCTGGACGGCCTTGACTAGGGTCGCCTGCAGCAGGAAGCCGGCCACGAGTCCCACCAGCGTGCCGAGCAGGGCCCCGATACCGCCGCCGGCCAGCGAGAGGAGGGCGGCGATGATCGCCGCGACCAGATAGATGACAAATGCGATCGCGAGCAGGTGCTTGGCGAATGTCTTGTACATTCCCCAGGCTTCGCCGAGAACGCCCGACAGTGGGTTCATGGCCGCGATGCTACAGCGAAATCCGCGTTTGCTGGGGGATGGGCCGGGTCCAATTTCGCGCGCGCGGCAGAGTATTTGCCCAGGCTAACGACTATGTTCACGACGCCACCGGCGCCTCCAGGCTCCACTGGGCCATCGCTCACCGGCATGGGCTCACGTTTCGCGGCGTTCTTCCGATGTGAACGACGCGGCGGATACGGACAGGGTGCTGGCCGACCTCAGTGCGGCGACGGACCAGCTCCTCCACGATGCCGGCGGCCTTTCCGACCGGGCGGCGCGGGAGCCGTCACTGCTGCCCGGCTGGACCCGCGGGCACGTGCTCACCCACCTGGCCCGCAATGCCGAGGGCGGCACCCGGCTACTGACCTGGGCCCGGACGGGAATTCCCGGCTATGAGTACGAGAGCCTGGAGGCCAGGGCCGCCGCGATCGAGGCCGGGTCCGGCCGGCCAGCCCCCATACTGGTCGCGGACGTCCAGCGCACCGCCGCTGTCTTCGCCGAGGCGGCCGCGGATATGCCGGCTGCCGCCTGGCAGCGGCTCGTGCGCTACACCGGCGGCCAGGAACCCCGCGCCGAGGTCATCGTGCCCTCCCGGCTGGCTGAGGTGCTTATCCACCACGTCGACCTGGACATCGGCTTCGGCCCGCGCGACTGGCCGGCGCCATTCGTGGCCGACATGCTGCAACTGGTCGCCGACGGCCTCGGCCGACGGGACGGGATGGCGGCCTTGCGCCTGACCGGGACCGATACCGGCCGTGATCTCACTATCGGCAATGCGGCCCCGGCCGGCATCACCGTGAGCGGCCCGGAGCCGGAGCTGCTGGCCTGGCTGCTCGGCCGGTCCGGCGGCCGCGCGCTGGGCCGCGAACCGGACGGGCCACTGCCAAACGTCCTCGCCATCTAGGCCCGGAACTCCTATCGCTACGGCGAGCCGGGGCAGGCACGACGGCGCGGGCCAAGCACCGCTTGCGTTGAACGCGCACCTGACAAGCTGATCGTGAACGCAGCGGACCCGAGACCGACCCCGTGCGTGGGCCTGGCTCGGCGAGCGTCGCTTGCGACGAGATGCAGAGCGCGAAGCCCCTCCCAATTTATTGACTTGCAACGTTATATAACGATGCTAGTCTATAGGTCATGTCCCCCAGACCCGCTCCAGATCTCGACCTGAGACGCGATCAGATCGTCCATGCCGCCCGCGACCTCGCCGAGGCCGACGGCTGGCCCGCCGTCACGATGCGCCGCCTCGCCGGGGAACTCGGCGTCACCCAGCCGGTGCTCTACTCAGCCTTCGCCAGCCGCCAGGCGCTCATCGACGCGGTGGCGCTCAACGGCTTCGAAGACCTCGCCGCAGGGCTTGAGACGGTGGATGCCTCGCCCATGGCACGGATGCGCGCCTACCTCGACTTCGCCGCAGCGCACCCGCGCCTCTATGAGGCGATGTTCTCGCTGCCCTCGGGGTTGGCCTTCGCGGCCGACGACACACCCGAACCGCTCCAGCGTGCGTTCTCGGGCATCCGCGACGCATTTGCAGATGCCGACGAGACCCGGGCGGAAGTCGCCTGGTCGGCATGGCACGGCCTGGCCACCCTTCAGGCCAGCGGACGCCTGCGCGCCGGCCATGTTCAGGCCCGGCTTGACCTCGCCCACCGCACGCTCACCCAGCAGGAGACCCACTGATGCGCACCCTCATCGAAATCCTCGCCGGCCTCGCGATCCTCGCCAACGCCGTCATCTACGGCACCGACGTCTTCGGCGCGATCGTCCAGCGCCCCGCCATCGCCGCAGTCGACGATCGCACCCTCACCCAGGCGCTTGGCCACATCCACCGCATCGCCGACCGCCGCCTCAAGGTCATCACCATCAGCGGCGTGATTGCCGCTGCGGTGACGGCCGCCCTCGCCGCCGCGAGCGGGCACTGGGTGAGCACCGCGGCCGGGGCCCTCGCCACACTCGCCCTGATCACCTTCATCGCGATCTACACCCGGATCAGCAAGCCCGTGAACACAGCGCTGAGCGCAGCGGCAGTCGCCGGCCGAGTGCCCGGCAACGCTCGCCAGCTCCAAGCCCGCTGGGACTCGGTCATCGACGGGCGCGTCGCGCTCCAGACCCTCGCACTCGCCGCACTGTGCATCGCGCTCGCCGCAGCCTAGGCGATGAGCGCGTCCTGACCTGCTGGCCAACCCCACTCGTCCCCCATCAACCACGACAGCAAGGAGTTCCGTAGTGACTACCCGCAAAGTTTTTGACCGTCATCTCAGCCATCAGCTAGACGGCGACCTGGACGCGATCCTCAGCGACTACGCCCCGGATGCAGTTGTCGTTGGCCCCGACGGCATCGGCTCAGGACACGACCACATCCGCAAGAGCTACGAGCAGGTTCTCCCGCTCCTTAGCTCGCTGGAACTGACGCCCTCGGTCCAGGTGCACGGCGAGGTTCTGTACCTCACCTTCCGCGCTCACCGCGACGGCAAAGATGAACTCGTGGGAACCGACACATTCGTGATCCGCGACGGCCTCATCCGTACTCACACCTTCTACGTCACCACCCCGAGTCCGACGGTCGACGACCGGTCCTGAGCGCCTGCGGCCCGCGGCCAGCCTCCCATATGAG
>JBAPYC010000474.1:0-2809 GCA_049284535.1 Streptosporangiaceae bacterium | reverse complement strand
CGGCGACCCTGGCCGCACTGGCGGCCGCGATCGCGGCGGTGGCGATCTCCGCGGCGGCCGGCACTGGCCCGCTGGACTGGACCCTGCCGCTCGCCGTCCTGGCCGGGCTGGCCGCGGCCTACGCCCTGCAGCGGCACGCGGTGCACCGGCTTGGTGGCATCACCGGCGACGTGCTCGGCGCGCTGGCCGAGATCGCCGCCACGGTCGCGCTGGTGGTGGCGGCCATGGGACCGCTGGCCTGACTCCCGGGCGGGCCGGAGCTCAGGGCGGCCGGATGCGGGGCTGGCGGAGCTCAGGCCATCCGGATGCGGGGGTCGGCAATGGATAGCGCGATGTCGGCTACCAGGTTGCCGAACACGGTCAGGACGGCGCCGATCAGCGTGTAGGCCAGCAGCACCGGGTAGTCCTCGTTCGACAGGCTGTTAAAGAACAGCAGGCCCAGGCCGTCGTAGTTGAACACTTCCTCCGCGATGAGGTTGCCCGCGAGCAGCGCGGGGATGGACAGCCCGATCAGGGTGAGCATCGGCAGGAAGGCGTTGCGGACCAGGTGCCGGAACAGGACCAGGCGCTCGGGCAGCCCCTTGGCCCGCGCCACTTTGATGTAGTCCTGGGCCAGCGTCTCCAGCGCGGAAGACCGCATGTACCGGGAGTACCCGGCCAGGATGAGAAAGGTCAGGCACAGGATCGGCAGCAACATGTCCCGCCAGTCGGTGATGACGGTGAACAGCGAGGTGGACTGGCTGGCCTCGAAGCCGAAGATGGGGAAGCTCAGCGCGAAGACCTGGATCGCGATCAGGTAGAGCAGGAAATCCGGCATGGCGTAGGCAGTGAACGTGATGCTGGTGGCCACGTTGTCACCCCAGGTGTTCCGCTTGACCGCCTGGAAGATCCCGAGCGGGACCGCCAGCAGCACCGCGAGCACCAGGGCCGAGCCGGACAGGTAGAGGCTGCGGGCCCAGCGCTCGCTGAACAGCGCGGCCACGCTCTGGTTCAGCTTGTAGGAGTAGCCCAGGTTGCCATGCAGGAGCTGGTTCGCGTAGTGCAGGTACTGCACGATCACCGGGCCGTCGAAGCCGTTCTGGGCGTTCCACTGGGCGATCGCCTCCGGGCTGGCCTTGGGCCCCAGCACCACGATGGCGGGTGAGGGGAAGACCGCGTGCAGCAGCAGGAAAACGAAGATGGAGATGCCGATCACGATGACGATGGACGTCCCGATCCGCCGGATCAGGTAAGCAGTCACCCGCCCCCCTCCTTACCCGGGCTCCAAACCGGCCCGTACCGGCAACGTCTTGTCTACTAGTTGTCTACTAGATACAGATCATGGACGCTACACGGGGATGTTTCAATTGCGAGCCAGGTCTGGTCATGAAGGCAGGAGGCGCTGATGCCGCCGACACATGAGGTTCTCAACCAGCCGCCCCCGCTGTCCGGCTACGACGTTGCCGACGATTCGGCCATGCTGGCGGCGCTGCGCCGGGAAGGCGCCGGCTGGGCCGAGGAGACGGTCCGGGCCCTGGGCCGCCGGGCGGGATCGGAGCGGGCCGCCGAGTGGGGCCGGCTGGCCAACGAGCACCCGCCGGTCCTGCGCACGCACGACCGGTACGGGCACCGGACCGATGAGGTGGAGTTCCACCCGGCCTGGCACGAGCTGCTGACGGTGGCCGTCCAGCACGGCCTGCACGCGGCGCCGTGGCGGGACGAGCGTCCCGGGGCGCACGTGGCCCGGGCAGCGGGGCTGTACGTCTGGGGCGCGGCCGAGGCCGGGCACCTGTGCCCGATCTCGATGACCTACGCCATCGTGCCCGCGCTCCGGCAGGCACCGGACCTGGCCAGGCGGTACGAGCCGCTGCTGGCGGCGCGGGAGTACGACTTCGGCCTGCGGCCGCCGGGAGCCAAGCGGGGCCTGCTCGCGGGCATGTCGATGACGGAGAAACAGGGCGGCTCCGACGTGCGGGCCAACACCACCCGGGCCGTCCCGGCGTCGGCGGCCGACGGCAGCTACCTGCTCACCGGGCACAAGTGGTTCACCTCAGCGCCCATGGGCGACCTGTACATGGTGCTCGCACAGGCACCCGGCGGCCTGTCCTGCTTCCTGCTCCCCCGGGTCCGGCCGGACGGCACCCGGAACGGCATGCAGCTGCAGCGGCTGAAGGACAAGCTGGGCAACCGGTCCAATGCGTCGGCCGAGGTCGAGTACGACGAGGCCCTGGCCTGGCTGGTCGGTGAGGAGGGCCACGGGGTCCGCACCATCATCGAGATGGTCAACATGACCAGGCTCGATTGCGTGATCGCCACCGCCACCGGGATGCGCGCCGGGGTGCGGATGGCGGCGCACCACGCTGCCCACCGGACGGCCTTCGGCCGGAAGCTGGCCGACCAGCCACTCATGGCCAATGTCCTCGCCGACCTCGCGATCGAGTCCGAGGCCACCACGATGGCGGCGTTCCGCCGCCTGGCGCTGGCCGCCACCAAATACTGGGCGTGCAAGCGGGCGCCTGCGCACGCCGCCGAGGCCCTGGAATGCCTCGGCGGTAACGGCTACGTGGAGGATTCAGGCCTGCCGCGGCTGTACCGGGAGGCTCCGCTGGCCTCCATCTGGGAAGGTTCGGGCAATGTGGCCGCGCTCGACACGCTGCGCGCGCTGACCCGGCAGCCCGAGTCCGCCGAGGTCTTCTTCACCGAGCTCGATCAGGCGGCCGGGGCCGACGCCCGCCTGGACCGGGCCGTCGCCCGGTTGCGCAAAGATGTGACCGATCCGGCGGAGGCCCGCGCCCGGCAGCTAGCCGAGGCGATGGCGCTGACCCTGCAG
>JBAPYC010000473.1:0-4998 GCA_049284535.1 Streptosporangiaceae bacterium | reverse complement strand
ACGCAGACTGCAGTCCCCAGCAGACCAACCTGGCTCTCCGCGATTAAGGGGCGCCAGCTCGACAGTTATCCCGACACTGCCCCCCGGATCTTCTATCTCGCCATCACGGTGCTGGCCACGATCACGCTGTACTACGAGCTGTACGTCGGCGGCGCGGTGTCCACGCTGCTGCTGACGAACCTGCACATGACCTTCACCTTCTATGTGCTCACGCTGGCCTTCGGGAACCTGATCGGCGCGTTCGGGTCGCTGTTCGCGGGGCTGACGGACCGGCTGGGCCGGGCCAACCTGGTGGTGTTCGGGCTGCTGTTCACCGGGGTGTTCGTGGCCTTCATCCTGCCCGCCGCGACGAACAAGTGGGCCTTCACCATCGAGGGCTTTGTGGTCGGGATAGTCGAGGGCATCTGCCTGGTCGCCACGCCCGCCCTGATCCGGGACTTCTCCCCGCAGGTCGGCCGGGCCACGGCGATGGGGTTCTGGACCTCCGGGCCGGTGGTGGGCAGCCTGATCGTGGCCGTGGTCGGCAGCGCCACGATCCCGGCCATCGTGACCAACCCGCGGTTCTGGACCCATGAGTACCGGATCTGCGGCATCGCCGGGCTGGTGGTGTTCGTGATCGCGTTCATCGGGCTGCGCGAGCTCTCGCCCCGGATCCGGGATCAGCTGATGGTGACTATCCGGGACCGGGCCCTGGTCGAGGCCCGGGCCAAGGGCCTGTCCGAGGCCGACATCGAGACGGCGCTGGCGCACCCGTTCCGCCAGCTGCTCAAGCCCGACATCATCATCTCCGCCTTCGCCGTGTCGGTCATGCTGCTGATCTACTACACCGCCGTCGGGTTCAGCGTGATCTACCTGTCGACGGTGTTCGGGTTCTCGCTGAAGAACTCCAACGGCCTGGGCAACTGGAACTGGGGCTTCAACGTCATCGCCGTGCTGCTCATCGGCGTGATCTCGGACCGGTTCCGGGTCCGCAAGCCGTTCATGGTGCTCGGCGGCGTGCTGGCCGCGGTCATGGTGGTGGTGTACCTGTTCCAGGCCGGCCACCATCCCAGCTACTACACCGTGGCCCTCATGCTGGCCCTGCTCGCGTTCGGCCTCGGGGTGGCCTACACGCCGTGGATGGCCAGCTACACCGAGACGGTGGAGGCCCGCAACCCGGCGCTGACCGCGACCGGGCTGGCCATCTGGGGCTGGATCCTGCGGGTCGTGGTCTTCGTGTCGTTCCTGCTGCTCCCGCTGGTGGTCAACTCGGTCACCCCGCTGGTGAACTACGGCGCCACCACCGCGGCGTACGCGACGCAGTACCAGAGCCAGCTGGCCTTCGCGCAGAGCCATCCGCAGATCGTGGCGGCCGCGCAGAAGTACAAGGTCCAGCTGGCTGAGGCGGCCAAGTTCGCCCCCGAGCTGGCTGTCATCCAGGCCCATCCGGCGCTGTTCACCCAGCTGGCCACCTACTCCAACCCGGCCCAGATCCCGCCGAAGCTGCAGGCGCAGGCGGTCGCGGCCGCAGGCGGCGGCGCCAAGGGCGTGGCCGTGCTGACCACGATCGCCACGAACAAGGCCGCGATCAACTCGGTCATCGCGGTCGGTCCGCAGCTGCAGCAGATCGCGCCGTACGCGGCCCAGCTGACCGCGCTGTCCAAGGTGCCGCCGGCTGTCTTCGCCTACCTCAACGCGCACGGGGCGGCGGTGACCAAGGCGGCGGCCACGACCGCCGGGCAGTGGAAGACCTGGTACTGGATCTGCTTCGGCGGCATCATCTTCTTCCTGGCCTCCGTCCCGCTGCTGCGCGGCCGCTGGCGGCCGCGCGACGCCCGCCGGGACGAGGCCGAGCACGAGGCCCGCGTCCAGGAGGAACTGGCCAAGCTCAACACCGCCTGACCCGCCTGCCGCGGCGGCGCATGACTGTGGATCACCGCATCCCCTACGCGGGGTGCGGTGATCCACGGCGTTAACGCCACTCCGTAACCTGCCGACGCTTCAGCGTCAAGGCGCCAGCGGCCGGGTTACAGCACCGGGCGCAGGTGAGTAATCGCCCAGCCAGCCAGGCTGGTTGGGGTGGTCGTGAGCACGGACCGCGGCTGTTCGGTGGTAAACCCGTCGAACGTGACCGCGGCCATGCCGATGATCCCCTCGACCCCCACCTCACTCAGGCCGGCCTCCCGCAGGACGGCGCGCTGCTCGTCCTCGGTGATCTGCTGCGCTTTGATCGGCACGCCGGTCGCGGCCGACAGCGCCGCGGCGGCCTCGGTCCAGGTCAGATCGGTCGGCCCGTACACGGCCTGTACCTGCCGGCCGGCCCAGTCGCCGGCCAGCAGGCGACCGGTGGCGACGGTGGCGATGTCGTGCGGGTCGACCCAGGGCATCGGCTCATCCAGGGGCCGGGTGGTGTTCAGCTGCCCGGAGCGCAGCGCGTCGAGGTCCATCAGCAGGTTGGTCATGAACATGCCGCACCGCAGGTGGAGCAGTGCGGCGCCGGTCTCGGCACGGGCGGCGTCGAGCCGCTGCTCGATGCGGGCCAGGCCATCGATGAAGCCCGCGCCCTGGCGCATCTCGGCGCCGGTGCTGCTCAAGAACACCACGCGGGGAATCTGGTTCTGCCGCATCGCCGCGGCCAGGCCTTCCCCGGTGCGTTCGGCGTCGGCGTCCGGGTCGGGTAGTGACCAGTCATCGGGGTGCACCCAGAAGACCGCCTCGGCGCCGCGGGTCGCCTCCGCCACGTAGCCTGCGTCACGCTGGTCACCGACGGCCAGCTCGGCCAGATCACGCAGCTCGGCGTCGAGACGGTCCGGGTTGCGCAACAGCAAGCGAGGACGCACGCCGGCCTGGCACAGCATCCGTGCGACGTGCGATCCGACATGGCCGGTCGGAGTGGTGACAGCGATCGTCACGCTGATCTCCCCTCGCTTCGAGACCTGGACCAGGCTGAACGCGTCTACCCACCCGCGCTCGCTGCACCATTTTCCCCGATAGCGGCGCGGTGATCCACGATCGCCGCAGCAGGCCTGCATGCCGGCGCCCTGCATGCCGGCGCCCTGCATGCGGGCGGGCTACATGCGGGCGAGCGCGGGCTCGCGCAGCGGCGCACTGGCGAACTCGGTCATGCCGTCGGTAAAGCCCGTCTGGGCCCGGAACCCGAGATCGGCCGTGGCCGCGGCCGCCGACGCCACGATATGGCGGACGTCGCCGAGCCGGTACTCACCGGTCACCACGGGATCGGCGCCGCCGAACGCCGCGGCCAGCGCGGCAGCCATCTCGCCCACGGTGTGCGGCTCGCCACTGGCCACGTTGTAGCAGCGCAGGCCGCCCGCCTCCGCGCCAACCCCGCCAGCAGCCCGGTCGACCGCCTCGAGGGCCAGCAGGTTGGCCTGCGCCACGTCGCGGACGTGCACGAAGTCGCGACGCTGCCCACCGTCCTCGAACACCCGCGGCGGGAGGCCGTTCTCCAGGCTGGACCGGAAGATCGCGGCCACACCGGAGTACGGGGTATCCCGTGGCATCCGCGGGCCGTACACGTTGTGGTAGCGCAGCCCGGCCGCGGCCCCGCCGGTCAGCCGGGCCCAGGTCGCCGCCAGGTGCTCCTGGCCGACCTTGCTGGCGGCGTAGGCATTGCGCGGATCCAGCGGCGCGTCCTCGCGCACCGTGGAGGTGCTGAGCGGCCGCCCGCACACCGGGCAGCGCGGCTCGAACCGTCCCGCGGCCAGGTCGTCCGGTTGCCGCGGGCGCGGGCGTACCCGGCCGTGTCCGGCACAGTCGTAGGCTCCCTCGCCGTACACCACCATAGACGAGGCAAAGACCAGCCGGCCGATGCCACGCCGGCCCATGGCCTCGAGCAGCACGGCCGTGCCGGTCACGTTGACGTCCATGTAGGCGGGCAGGTCGGACAGATCCACGCCCAGGCCCACCATGGCAGCCTGGTGGCAGACCGCGTCCACGCCGGCCAGCGCGGCCGCTACCGTGCCGGGGTCGCGCACGTCGCCGACGATCAGGTCTGCGGGGACGTGCTCCGGCCGGCCGTTGTGCACGGCCGGGGACAGGGAGTCCAGGCCGCGCACCTCGTGGCCCGCCGCCTGCATGACCTCCGTGATGTGGGAACCGATGAAGCCGGCCGCGCCGGTCACTAGCACACGCATGGCTGCAGCCAACCACGCCGCCGGGCCCGGATGATGCCGGAATGCCCGCCCGGCGCGGACCGTCACAGGTTCGTAAGGGCCGAACAGCCACTTTACGGACTTAAGGCGCTGGCTCCGCCAGTACTGTCGTGCGCCATGGAGATCGATGTCGTCCTGCCGTGTCTCAACGAGGCGGGCGCGCTGCCCTGGGTGCTATCCCGGATGCCGGCCGGCTTCCGGCCCATCGTCGCCGATAACGGTTCCACCGATGACTCGGCCGCCATCGCGGCCTCCTACGGGGCGCGGGTCGTGCCGGTCCCGCAGCGGGGCTTCGGGGCTGCCTGCCACGCCGGGCTGCTCGCGGCCACCAGCGATGTGGTCTGCCTCATGGACGCCGATGCCTCCTGTGACCCTGGTGACCTGCCCGCGGTGGCGGACCCGGTGCTGGCCGGCGACGCCGACCTGATGCTGGGCCGCCGGTCGGCGCGGGGCCAGGGTTCCTGGCCGCTGCACGCGCGGATCGGCAACCAGGTCCTCGCCGCCGAACTCCGCCGCCGGATCGGCGTCCCGCTGCGCGACCTCGGCCCGATGCGAGCCGCCCGGCGCGGGGCCCTGCTCTCCCTGGGCCTAGCCGACCGGCGGTTCGGCTACCCGCTGGAGATGGTCGTGCGCGCGGCCGAGGCGGGCTGGCAGATCACCGAGACCGCTGTGCCGTACTACCCGCGGACCGGCAAATCCAAGGTCACCGGCACACTCGGCGGCACGATCCGGACCGTGCGCGACATGCGCCGGGTGCTGGCGTCAATTGCCCCTCCTGCCGCAGCCCCGGCCCCGGCCCCAATGCCGGGCCCACCCAGAACGTCGGCCGCACCCCAAAGCCCGGCAC
>JBAPYC010000472.1:0-2215 GCA_049284535.1 Streptosporangiaceae bacterium | reverse complement strand
TTCGCCTCGTGCCGCTTGCAGATGTTCTGTGCCGCATCAATTATGTTGACTCCCGCGTACACATACGGCTCCGTCTCTCGTTCAGGCCGTTCACGCTGCCCCGACCGGGTCTCAGCGCTGGCGAAGCAAACGGCGATGGCGTAGTCCAGGTTCAGCCGCTCGCCGTACCAAGGCGGGATGATGGTGCCCGGCGCGATGTCAGCGTCGTGACAGTCCTCGATCGTCCCGTCCGGCTCGGGCAGATCCGGGCTGACCGGCAGCGCGGTGCCATCCGGCCGGTGGAAGGAAAACCCGCCGTCCGCCGGCGCGATGATGTGGCCGCGCTTGTGCACCAGCATGTGATGGTACTTACACAGGCTGATCAGGTTGTCCAGGTCGGTGCGCCCGCCGTTGCTCCAGTACTGGATGTGGTGCAGATCCACCCGGCGGGACTCGCAGCCCGGGTACCGGCAGTGGCATGTGTCCCGCTCCCGGGCGGCCCGGCGCATCGCGGCTGACGGCCTCCGGCGCCGGCGGCCCAGCCGCAGCACGGAGCCATCGTTACCGTGCTGCATCCAGCTCAGGGCCGCCGTGCAGCCGATCATCTGCGCGGTGCTGGCGCTGATCGCCGGCCCGTCCTCCACGTGGCAGCGTGCCGGGTCCGCCGGGTCGCCCGGCCGCGGGCGGGTGGCTTCAGACGTCTCCGCGGAGACGCCGGCCGCTTCGGTCCCGACGTGCACCACGACCTGGTACGCCTCCGGGTTGTCCGCCGTCGCGACCTTCTCGCCCAGGAAGGCCTCGGCCACCGCCACCAGCGCGTCAGCCAGGCTGGTCGACGTCACGCCCGCTGGCCGGCGAGGCGGCGACGTCTCCGCGGAGACGTCGCCATGCTGCTCCTGCTCCCCATGCGGGTGCTCCTCCCGCGGGTGCTCCTCCTGCGGCTGCTCCAGGTCGGCCGCTGCCGCCCGCAGGGCCTGCAGCAGCACCGCACCCTGCAGCGGGGGCAACCGGAACGTCCCGGCCAGCGAGCCGTCATCGTCGAACCGCCAGGTAAGCCGCTGCCGGATCCGGGCCGCCTCGTCGTCGGCCTCGCTGACTCTCCGGTGCGCCCGGGCGAACCGTTCCAGCTGGTTCCCGGTCATCGGCCCGGCCAGCTCGGCCAGGTCCGCCTCGTTCTCCGGCGTGGCGATCCGGGTCAGCGCCCGCACCTTGGCATAAGACAGCCGTCCCGCCCCGAACTCCGCCCGGATAACCGGCAAGTCCGGCAGGGCCTTTGCCACCCGGACGTGCTCCCGGGCCGCCCCCGAGGACATCTGGCACTTCCAGGAAAGCCACTCGGCGCAGCTGCGCATGTCCCAGCTGGCCCAGCCGCGGCGGGCGTCGAAGTCGGCCAGCAGAAGCAGGAACCGGCAGGTAGCCGCGGTCAGATGCCCGGCCAGCTCGCAGATCTGCGCCTCCAGCCGCTCCAGCGGTACCGGGGCGGCCTCGTCGGTGTCGGCCCTGTCGGTGTCGTCCTCGACAGGGATCGAACCTGATTGTGATGAGTCGAACATAGATTTGACATTAGCAACCGGGTATGACATTTTGCCGCTCCCTGAGCCGCCGCGGTCATAAAAAATCTTCCAAGACCGTCCATTTCCGCCTCGGCGGTTCGTCGTCCCTGCGAACACAGTCAAACCGCACAGGAGGTTCCGCGATGAGTCTTCCCGATGTCGTCTCGCGCGAGGAGTGGCTGCAGACCCGCAAGCAGCTGCTGGACCGGGAGAAGGAATTCACCAGGCAGCAGGCCGCGCTCAACGCGGACCGGCGGCGGCTGCCCATGATCAAGGTGGACAAGGAGTACGTGTTCACTGGCCCGGAAGGCCAGGTCACGCTGGCCGAACTATTCGGCGGTAAGCGCCAGCTCATCATCCAGCACGTCATGTTCGGCCCGGAGTACGACGCGCCCTGCCCGGGCTGCTCGGCCGGGATCAATGAGCTCTCCCCGGGCGTCCTGGAGCACCTCGCCAGCCGCGAGACCACCTTCGTCCTGGCCTCCCGCGCCCCCTACGACCGAATCGCCGCCGCGGCCAACGAACGCGGCTGGTTCGTGCCCTGGTACTCCACCGAGGGCAGCGACTTCAACTACGACTACCGGGTCACCCTGGACGCCTCCCGCGACCAGCTCGAGTACAACTACCGCCCCGAGCCGGACGCCGTGGCGGACCAGCCCTCGGCCGAGCGCCCCGGCTACAGC
>JBAPYC010000471.1:0-12183 GCA_049284535.1 Streptosporangiaceae bacterium | reverse complement strand
CCCGAACCGGGGCCGGGGCCGGGAGCAGCCTGGATCCCGGCGGGCTGATCCTGGCCACCGGCGGAGCGCTCGGCCTGGTCTGGGCGCTGATCCGGGCCAACGGAGTCGGCTGGGGCAGCCCGGAGATCGTCGTGACGCTAGCCGCCGGCGCGCTGCTGACCGGCGCGTTCATCGCCTGGGAGCTGCGGGCGGCCAGCCCGATGGTCCCGCTGCACCTGTTCAGGTCACGGGCGTTCGCGGCCGGTAACGCGGCGGTGTTCGCGATGTTCGGCATGCTCATATCGCTGGTGTTCTTCATGGCGCAGTTCCTGCAGACCGGGCTCGGCTACGGGCCGCTCGGCGCTGGTTTGCGGCTGCTGCCTGGCTGGGCCACGCTCACCCTGATCGCGCCGTTCGCCGGAATGCTGATCGGCCGGGTGGGCGCGCGGCCGCTGGTCGCGGGCGGCCTGGCGCTGAACGCTGCTGGCCTGGCGTGGACGGCGGTGATCGCCAGGACCGGCCTGCCGTACTGGCAGCTAGTGGTCCCGCTGATGGTCGCGGGATCTGGCGTGTCGCTGGCGATACCGGCCGCCGCCAGCGCGGTAATGGGATCGGTGCCGCCGCCGATGATCGGCAGAGCGTCCGGCACGTACAACACGTTGCGCCAGCTAGGCGGCGTGTTTGGGCTGGCGATCTGCGCCGCGGTGTTCGCCGCGCGCGGTGGCTACGGGTCAGCGGCGGCGTTCACGAACGGGGTCGGCCCCGCACTGGGCGCCTGCGCCGGGCTGAGCTTCGCCGGCGCGGTAGCTGGCTTGTTCCTGCCGGGACGCCCCGCGGCGGCCGCACCGGTCGCCACCGGTGGCGACCGGGCACTCGAATCAGTGAGTTAAGGAGATAACGACAATGCGCCTCATCCGGTACCAGACCAAGCCCGGCCAGTCGGCCGCCAACACCAGGCTCGTCCACGCCGTTTACGCGGAGCTGCATCGCACCAACCCAGCCGGGCTCAGCTATGCCACATTCAGGCTGGCGGACCAGGTCACGTTCTTCCACTTCGTCAGCGCGGAACAGTCACCGAACCCGCTGCTCTCGGTCCCAGCCTTCGGCGAGTTCCAGGCAGGGATCGCGGAGCGATGTGCGGTCGCGCCGGTGAACGAGGAGATCACCGAGGTCGGCTCGTACCGGTTCTTCGCGACCGGCTGAGGTCAGGTAGCCCAGGGCATCTCAGCCCCGGGCGAACGCGGCAGTCAGCGTGGCTGCCCCGATCGGAGCTGCCGGGACGACCTCATTCAGGTCCACGCTGGACGCTCTGGTGATCCAAGACTGAGCGCCCGTCCTCTAAGAGCGCCGCAGGCATACCCACGACAGGCTCCGGCCTGATGGCGGACGCTTCGGCCGCCGGAACCGACGGGAGCAGCCCCATCGTGGCGAGGTCATCCGAGCTGTACCAGTAGAACCAGTTTGCGGGGCGTTCCCTGATCTCGGTCTCCATGGCAGCCACGCAGCGGCCGAACGCCGCAGCCGTTTCGCCTTGCATCGGCACCGGCGGCGAGATTTCGAGTACCTGATGGCGGTAGTCAGCCGTACGGTGCGTGAAAGCCATGAGAACCGGGGCACCGGTCAGCCGGGCCAGGGTCACCACCCCGGGCATGAGCATGGCTGGCCGTCCGAGGAAGGGAACCTCAACGGCCCGAGCCCGGTCAGATTCCAGGGGCTCGGTGTCGCTGCAGATCGTCACCAGCTCGTTGGCGCGCAGTGCGGCTGCGGCCTGCGCCGCGACCTGAAGCCGGCCCGGCCAGGGCTCGATGTTCGGCCGCTGCCGGTGGCGAAGCACGCGCCGGGCGTAGACGAAGTCCCAGAGCTTCAACTCGGCTGCTGTCACTCCGTCCTCGTACTTCCAGTACCAGCGCCCGATGGTGGTGAGCGGGTAACCGCCGGCATGGAGGAGAGAAGACACGCTGATGTGGGAGCCGAAGTGAGCGCTGCAGAGGATGGCTCCCTTGCCTTCCGCCAGTGCAGCGTCCAGGTGCTCGCGCCCCCGGATCTCGACCAGCTTTCCCAGGGATCGGGCCTGGCCCCGCAGCCGCATCACGTCGATGACTTCGCAGGAGGTAAACCGGAAGTAGTCCCGCGTCAGGCGCTCGCTCTCTTCCGGGCCGAGCTCATCACCGAGCAGCTCACGCAGGTTGAACACTATCTCCGAACGCTTCTCGGTCCAGCGCCGGCAAATCCAGTCCCCTCGCCAGCAGGCGATACGGTACGCGAAGCTGGCGGGCAGGAGAGCCACCAGCGGCGCCACTACCAGCCAATAGCACAGGCCCTCCGCGTTGCTGGCCAGCCGCCTGAGGTCGGCCACCCGCTGCCTGCCGGACCCGCCAAGCCGCCGCGGACCCGAAGGGGCTGCCCCCTGGGCTGTCCCCGCGCTACTCACGGCCGCCCGCCTGGCCCGCACCTTCCCTGGAGCGGAGGTAGCGGCAAATGGCATCCACGCTGTCGAAATGCTCAGGGACGAGGTCCACATCGTCCACCGCGATCCCGAACCGCTCCTGGGCAAACAGCACCAGCTTGAGCAGGCTGAGCGAGTCCAGGACGCCTGTTTCCAGCAACGACGTGTCGTTCGCGAGCGGCAGCAAGGCCGGATCCTGCACAAGTTCCTTGCTGATGTAGTCGTTGATTATCGCTTCCAACTGAATGACCTCCAGTGTGCCTTGCGGCTCCTGCTGTTCATGGCCTACTTCGCCGTCGCAAGCCGGGCCCGGTCGATCTTGCCGGTGGAGGTCCTGGGCAGCGCCTCGCAGAACTCCACGACGTCCGGCACCATGTAGGCGGGCAGCCGCTGGCGGCAGTGATCTAGAACTTCTTCGCGGGTAAGGCCACCGGAGCCGTCGGCGCTGATGACCGCCCGCAGACGGTTGCCAAGCATCTCGTCTGGCACGGGCAGCACCACCGCCTCGTGGATGGCCGGATGCCCGTACAGCGCGGCCTCTACCTCCCCCAGTTCCACCCGGTAGCCGCGCGTCTTCACCATGCCGTCCTGGCGGCCTACGTAGACGTAGTTGCCGTCGGTGTCCTGGCTTACCAGGTCACCCGTCCGGTACACGGTTTCGTGATAAGCCGCCTGGAACGGGTTCGGGACCAGGACCTCCTGGCTTTTGGCGGGCTGGCCCCAGTAGCCCTGCGTCAGCGAGGGGCCCCGCACGTACAGCTCGCCTATTTCCCCGGGCCCCGATACCCGGCGGCCGTCGCTGGTGACCGCGAACACCTCCGTGTTGGCGCAGGCCTTCCCGATCGGGACCGGATCCGGGGGGCCGGCGCTTCCCGCCGGGACCTCGAACGAGGTGCACACGTTGGTCTCGGTAGGCCCGTACCAGTTGAGGTAGCGAACGTGCGGCAGCGCGGCCATCAGGCCGCTGAGGTGCTTGACCGGGAATACCTCCCCGGCGAAGATGATCGTCCGCAGCCGGGACAGGTCGAATCGTCCCAGGTTGCCGTAGGTCACCAGCATCGTGAGAACCGACGGCACCGAATACCAGACCGAGATCTGCTCCTTCGCGATCTGCTCCGCCAGCCGCACGGGGAACGTCGTCGCCTTGGCGGGGAGCACAACCATGCAGGCGCCCGCCTGGTTCGTGGCGAAGACGTCAAAGACCGAGAGGTCGAAGTGCAGTGGTGCCGGACTGCAGACGCGATCGGATTCCCCGAGTCCGGTGCACGCAGCCGCCCACACGACGAAGGTAAGCGCATTGCGGTGCGAGATCATCACCCCTTTCGGGGTGCCGGTCGACCCGGACGTGTACAGGATGTAGGCCGGGTCGGTCTCGATCGCCGGGTTCCCGGCGACCGTGCCGTCTGGTTCTGCCAGCACCGCGTCCCAGCTCACAACGGTCAGGCCCGGGGTCGCAGACCCGGCCGTTCCCGCCGGGCCCTCGTGTCCCCAGTGGGGCCCCGCTACGATCACGCTCCGGAACTTGGGAACGCTGTCGGCCAGCCCAGCAGCGCCAGGCAGCCTCGCCGGGTCCGCCAGGACCACGGCGATGTCGCTGTCCCGCATGATGACGGACAGCCGGGCAGCGGGTGCGTTCGGATCGAGCGGGACGTAGCAGGCTCCGGCCTTCAGCGCCCCGAAAATGCTCACGACCGCGGCGGCCGACTTGGGGGCCAGGATGCCCACCCGGTCGCCGGGTGCCACGCCCTGAGCCAGGAGCGCATGAGCTACCTGGTTGCTCAGCCGGTCCAGTTCGGCGTAGGTCAGGGACGCCTCGCCCGCGGCCAGCGCCGACTGGTCCGGCCGCTGCGCTGCGTTGTCCGTCAGCAAGTGCTGCAGCAGATATGCCATGTCCCCTCCTGACCGTTCACCGTCACCAGACGCCGGGTCACAGGCCCAGCAGCCGGGAAATGAGCACCCGCTGGATCTCTGAGGTGCCCGAGTAGATTTTGCCGGCGACGGCATCTCGCAGGTCCCGCTCGATCCCGGCTTCCTTCATGAAGCCGTAGGCCCCGTGGATCTGGATCGTGTCCAGGCTGGACTGGACCCACGCCTCGCTGGCGAACAGCTTGGCGGCGGCCGCCTCGATCAGGGCGGGCTTGCCCTGCTGGGCGAGCCACGCCGCCTGGTAGATCAGTAGCCGGGCCGCCTCCAGCCGCAGGTACATGTCGGCCACCTTGTCCGATACCCCCTGGAACTTCCCGATGGCCTGGCCGAACTGCTTGCGCGACCGCGCGTACTCGATGGACGTCTCGAGCTGCCGCTGCATGGCGCCCAGGGCACTGGCGAGGATGCAGCTCCGCTCGTACGCCATCGAGGAATTGAAGATGGCCATCCCGGCTCCCTCGGGGCCCACGCGGTTCTCGGCCGGGACACGGCAGTCGTCCAGCACGACCTCGCCCATCGGGGAGGTCCGCAGGCCCATCTTCTCCAGGCTGCGGCTCACCGTGAACCCGGGCGTCCCCTTGTCCACGAGAAAGGCGGAGATGCCGGCCATCCTGGACCGGCCGGGGTGCGTGGCGAAGACCAGCACCACGTCCGCGACCGGGGCGTTGGTGATGTACAGCTTGGTCCCGTTGAGAACGTAGTCATCACCGTCGCGCTCGACGCGGGTCCGCATGCTGTACGCGTCGGAGCCGGATTCAGGCTCGGTCATCGCGTGCACGCCGATGAGGTCCCCGGACACGAGCCTAGGCAAGTAGGCCTGCTGCTGCGCTGGCGTGCCGAACTTCACCAGCGGCAGCTCGATGCTCCACATCTGCGCGTTGAGCGAGAAGATCAGCCCGTTGTCGTGGCATCCGTATCCCAGGGCCTCCATGACGAGGACCGTGGTCAGGATGTCGCTGCCGGCGCCACCTAGCTCGACGGGGACCGGCAGGCCCTGGATCCCGAACTGAGCGCAGGCCTGCCACGCCTCATAGGAGAACTCGCCGGTCTCCTCACGTTTGGCCAGGTCCTGGTCGAGTTTCCCGCGGGCGAAGGCAACCGCCGCCTCTTTCAGCTCGCGCTGCTCGTCGCTCAGCGAGAAGTCCAACGCATCCCCCTGCTCCCCAGCTGAGCTCCGCGCTCAGTCAGGCCGTCTCTCCCACCCACGCTCGCGCGCCTCCTCGTCGGCCGTATCCAACAGCGTCTGTGCTGCCCCCAGGAAAACCGGGACGATGTGCGGCCTCACGGCCAGTTCAGCGGTCAGCGGCTGAAAACCAGCTGGCCATACCCCCGCCTGCAAGCCGTTTCGTCGCGAAGGCCTTCGGCCTCACCTCGGCGTCCTGCACTGCCGAAGACGCCGTTACACCCGCTCAAGATCTGCACCTGCCGCTAGCGCGGTCACACCGTTGTGATCAGGTTCATCCGCTTCCCCACAAGCTGGACAGCAATGGGCTAATACTGGCACGACTAGTCAGGTCATCGGGGGTTTTCTGAGATTTTGCTGTGAGGAGTCATAGCACTGCCTCCGCGCTGGTCGGCGCTGGTCGGCGAGCTGAGCCGGGGCAGGCATGCCCAGCCCGGAAGGGGGCACGGGCACCCGCGGACTATGAGATAGCCACCGGCATCGGGGAGCTATGAGCTCATCCCGCTCGGGCCAGGGTCCACCCTGGTGACCGAGACTTACGGCTGCACGCGTGCGCCAGAATGGCTGCTCAGGGCCGTCAGGAGCGCGCCCGCTGGATCGCGACATGACAGCGATCCTGGAAACTCGATGCGCTGAGCCGCGGCTAGGATCCGGGGCCACCAGGGCTGAGCCAGCTAAAGCTGGCCCAGCAAGATTTGGGACTGGGCTCGGAGCGGGGCCTGGCCACCCCGAGCCCAGACGCGAAAGGCCGAGCAGAACTCGTCCCTCTCAAAGATCATCATGCCGCATGATTCTTAAGGCATGCTAGGACACAGCTGTGAATCTGTTTTAACAGGCGAAAATTATTTGGCTACGCACTGGCTGGCGGATGATCCAGGCCGTTTGGCCGGACGGGCGGCCACGAGGCGAGGTGCTCGGACACCTGCCCGGGAAGCTCACCTGAGGTCCAGCCCGCCAGCTCGGCGGCGATATCCGGACGCTGATCGGGCGCGGGACGGCCCCGGCCCAGCGAGACCGGCGCGCCGAGCAGCGAGGAGCTCGTATACTCCCCGGTGGCCTCCGGCGACGGCTCGGACAGCGGTAGCTGCTGAAGCGGCCCGGACTGACGCGGCCCGGCCTGATGCGGGACCTGCTGATGCGGGACCTGCTTAAACGGGACCTGTGACACCTGCGGGATCTGCTGAGGCGACGCCAGCCCACGCTGGGCGCATTCGTCGCGGTCGAGGAACTCGGCGAGGTACTCCGCCTCGTCGGCATCGATCCCGATAACCACCCGGGGCTCGCCCCAGGGCTCTTTGAGTGAATAACCTACGTAACTAACGACCGGCTGCGCGGGCGTGGCTGCAAGTCCGTGCAGCGTCCGCCATTGCTCCCATGCCGATTCCAGCCGCGTCGCGGCGCGCTGAGCACGTGCGACCAACTCTGGATCACGCATCGTGCGACCCTCCCCTGAGAGCGGACCGGCCCCGGCAACGTGCCTGCGAGAGCGTGCCCGGCGGGATCTTTCCCGCCTGGACGGCTCCCTCGCTGCGGCACTTCGCCACCGGGGCCGACCCCCCATTCCATTGAACGAGTGCTGCCACCTTCACGCTGGGCTACGTCTAGCGGCCCGGCCGGTGAAGACGGCAGATGATCACTCGGAGCGCTGCTGCGGAATACCCGCAAGCAGAGCACGAACCTCAGTCTCCCGGTATCGCCGGTGTCCCCCCAGCGTGCGGATCGAGGTCAGTTTTCCGGCTTTTGCCCACCGGGTGACGGTCTTGGGGTCAACGCGAAACATCGTCGCGACCTCCGCGGGCGTCAATAGCGGCTCGGCCTCTGGTGTACGTGCGGACATGTTGGTGGCCTCTCCTCCTGGACCAGTGATGCGATCCTGCGATTTTTCTTGTGTTGCCTGGCGCTCCATGACGGAGCCTGTCGGGGATGTCCTATATGGCCGACAGGGACCATATTGCCATCACCAGCGGTGACGCGTCGACCACCAGGCGCAAAGTTTCTGTACCGGGATGCCCAGTTACTCCGCCGATCACTGTCACTCAGGGTGAGTCTAGCGATACTTATCGTCGCATCGCGGCGGATTCGGAAATAGTGTCCGGCGAAGCTTGCCCGGACTGCCCCCGCGCTCAGTTGGCCAGCTCGAATTCGGCGAACGCACGCCACCGGCTGTGTGCGCGCTTGAACATGGCCACCGCGAGCTCGCACTCGCCACGGGCCGCGCCGTCGATGGCGGCGCCGAGCTCGGCGACCGACTGGTCACCGCACAGCGCATCATCGCTGAGCAGGTGAACTAGCCCTCCGTAGTCGAGCTCCACCAGTGAGTATGGGTGAAAGGCGGCCAGCCAGCGGCCAACTTCGGCGAGTTCACCCTCGGCCTGCGCTGGATCCAGGGCCTCGTCGGCGAAATCGCGGGACCGGCTACGCAGAGTAGTCAGGGCGCGGGCCACCCGCCTGCGAGCCCGGGCCATCGGCGTCGTATAGACCAGCGCCCGGATGGCCTCGCCCGTGGCTGCCCCGGCTGGGCCGTCCGGCTCGCGGCCCACGCAGATCCAGCGTTCGGCCGCCGTGAACGGGACGAACCAGGCCAGCGGCATCGTCCATGGGCTGGCCAGGATGCGCAGCCGGGGCGGCTGGCCGCGAGCCGCGTCGTCTTCCAGCCGGGCCAGGGCGGCCATCGTCTCCTCGTCGTCCGCCAGCGGGACCGTGCCGGGAAACAGCGTGCCAGCCGGCTGGCTGGCGGGGGACCCGATCCCGGCCTGCCCGATGCTGGATTGCCCGGCACTGGATTGGCCGACACTGGGGAACCCGGCCTCCGGGGGCCCGGTAACGGATGGCTGGTTCCCGGCCGCCGACAGCATCCGGCCGTAAGCCAGCAGGCAGCGCAGCCGGGTCTGCCACGGACATATATAGGTGACGCCATCCGCCCGGCGGACGTAGGCGTGCTCGATCTCCCGGCCGGGCACCACGATCTGCGGGGCCGCGATCGCCCGCTGCAGGGCCTCGGCCTGCTCGGCCAGGAGCGAGTCCCGCCGCCGCGGCCGGCCCGGCGAGTCGGCGTACGCCATCCATCTTGAGCGGTCCGGTTCGTGGAACGCCGTGACCGGCTCATAGATGCGGAGATACGCGGCGTAAGACAGCACCTTCGTATCGTGACATACCAGAACCCCGCAAAGGCTCTGCTCAAGATAACGAGATTGTCTCTACTCTCAGTTACCGGTCAGTACGCAGCGCATTGGCCCTATGAAGATCGCGCGCATCCGCACGCAATACGCTGGATTGCAACCCGGCCCGACGAGGAGCCGGAACGGATGAGGAGAATCGCACCGTGACCAACGTGTTCGCGATGTCCCACCAGGACAACGGCTCTACCTTGCGGGCCGGCCATGAACAGGTCGTCTTCTGCTCCGATCACCAGTCCGGGCTCAGGGCGATCATTGGCATCTACTCCACCGCCCTGGGCCCCGCGCTCGGCGGCACGCGCTTCTATCCCTATGCCAGCGAGGACGAGGCCCTGGCCGACGTACTCCGGCTGTCCACCGCGATGGCCTATAAGAACGCGCTGGCCGGCCTGGACCACGGCGGCGGCAAGGCGGTCATTATCGGCGACCCGGCCCAGGTCAAGACCGAGGCGCTGCTGCGCGCCTACGGCCGGTTCATCGCCTCACTCGGCGGCCGCTACGTCACCGCGTGCGACGTCGGCACCTACAGCGAGGACATGGACATCATCGCGCGGGAATCGGTCTGGGTGACCGGCCGGACCACGGCGCACGGAGGAGCCGGGGATTCCTCCGTGCTGACTGCGCTGGGAGTCATGCACGGCCTGCGGGCGGCGGCCGAGCACGCCTGGGGCAGCACCAGCCTGGAGGGGCGGACGGTCGGCGTCGAGGGAGTCGGCAAGGTCGGCAGCAAGCTGGCCGGTCACCTGGTCGAGGCCGGCGCCGAGGTGATCGTCTGCGACGTCAGCGCCGCGGCCACCGACCGGGTCCGCGCACGGTACCCGCAGGTCCGCGTGGTCGCCGACGCCGCGGCCCTGGTCGCCGAGGAACTGGATGTGCTGGCCCCGTGCGCCCTGGGCGGCACCCTGACCGAGCACCTGGTGACCACGCTGACTGCCCGGATCATCTGCGGCGCCGCCAACAACCAGCTGGCTCACCACGGGGTCGAGAAACTGCTGGCCGACCGGGGCATCCTCTACGCCCCCGATTATGTGGTCAATTCGGGCGGGGTGATCCAGGTCGCAGACGAGCTGGCCGGCTTCAGTTTCGAACGGGCCCGCGCCGCCACCGAGCAGATCTACGCCACGACCGCAAAAGTACTGGCCATCGCGGAGGCCGACGGAGTGCCGCCTTCAGCCGCCGCTGACCGGCTGGCCGAGCGGCGGATGTCCGAAGTCGGCCGGCTGCGCGGAATCTGGCTGGGCACGATGGGATCAGCGTAGGCATCAGGGGCGCAAAGCGGGTACGGTTGTACCTGTACGGATGCTGGCGAACGCCGCGCACCCCGCTGCGGGGTGGCGGTGCGGTCTTAAGACGCACAAAAGCCAGCGAGGCGGAGATGATGGGGCCTGACAGGCTCCGGACGTTTCAAGGGGGTCGAGCCAATGGGGCGCGGCCGAGCCAAGGCCAAGCAGGTTAAGGTGGCCCGTCAGCTTAAGTACAAGAGCGACGGCACCGATCTTGACCGGCTGCGTGCGGAGCTGGCCGTCGGCGCGGATTCCGGCGAGGAAAGTCACGATTCCGAAGCCGAGGATTCCGACGACGAGGAAGACGACGAGTCTTCCGGAGGCGACTGGAAAGACGTGGAGGACGCCTGGCCGCGCTAGTGGTCAGGTTCCTACGCTCAGGCCGTCGAGCACGTACTTACCCTGGTCGTCATCGGCGACCGGGATAGGGTACTGCCCGTCGAAGCAAGCACGGCAGAGCCGGTCTTCCGGCAATGTCGTCGCCTCGATGAGCCCCGCCAGCGACACGTAGCCGAGTGAGTCGGCGCCTATCGACGCGCAGATTTCCTCCGCCGATAGGCGCCCGGCGATCAGTTCGGCGCGGGTGGCGAAGTCGATCCCGTAGAAGCACGGCCAGCGCACCGGGGGCGACGCGACCCGCACGTGCACCTGGCTGGCGCCTGCTTCGCGGAGCATCGCGACCAGCGCCTGCTGGGTATTGCCGCGCACGATGGAGTCATCCACCACGACGAGCCGGCGGCCGCTGATGACGTCCCGGAGCGGGTTCAGCTTCAGCTTGATGCCGCGCTCCCGGATGGTCTGGCTGGGCTGGATGAAGGTCCGGCCGACGTAGGAGTTTTTCACCAGGCCCTGGCCGAACGGGATGCCGCTGGCCTCGGCGTAGCCGATCGCGGCGGGCGTGCCGGACTCAGGCACCGGGATGACCAGGTCGGCGTCGACCGGGTGCTCGGCGGCCAGCCGACGGCCGAGCGCGTGCCGGGTGGCGTGCACCCCGCGGCCGGAGATCGTGGTGTCGGGCCGGGCCAGGTACACGTACTCGAACACGCAGCCGCGCGGCTCGGGAGCCGCGAACATGGTGGACCGGACCCCGCGGCCGTCGATGCAGACGAGCTCGCCCGGGGCGATCTCCCGGACGAGCCGGGCCCCGACGATGTCCAGCGCGGCCGTTTCGCTCGCCACCACCCATCCGCCGACCAGGCGGCCGAGCACCAGCGGGCGGAAGCCGTGCGGATCACGCGCCGCGTACAGGGTCTGCTCGTCCATGAACACGAGCGAGTACGCCCCCTTGACCAGCGGCAGCACGGCCGCGGCCGCGCGCTCTACCTCGCTGGTCACCGCGCCGGGCACCCCATCGGCCACGCCATCGGTGCCGCCTGGCCCGCTGACGAACAGCGCGGTGAGCACGTCGGTGTCGGAGGTGGCCGCGATCTGCTGGCCGCCGCCCCCGGCCGGCTCGAGCAGGCCGGCCAGCTCCCGGGTATTGATCAGGTTCCCGTTGTGCCCCAGGGCCAGGCTGGTCCGGCCGGTCGAGCGGAAGGTCGGCTGGGCGTTGGCCCAGACCGAGGCGCCGGTGGTCGAGTACCGGCAGTGGCCCACGGCGAGGTGACCGCGAAGCGCGGTCAGCGCGGGCTCGTCGAAGACCTGGGCGACCAGGCCCATCTCCTTGTGCACCATGATGCGGTTGCCGTCGCTGACCGCGATGCCTGCAGACTCCTGCCCTCGGTGCTGAAGCGCGTACAGACCGAAGTAGGCGAGCTTGGCCACATCCTCGTTCGGTGCCCAGACACCGAAGACGCCGCAGGCATCGCGTGGCGGCCGGTCCTCGGGGTTGAGCCCATCCGTCAGACGACCGTCGGGGGAGGTCACCAGTCCAGTTTATTCACGTCAGGGGCAGGTAAGCGCCAAGATCGGTACGCGGGCCGCTGGCGTGCACGATCCCGGAGCCGACTGCGTCGGCCCAGCGGAGCCGGCCGGCGGCCAGCCGGATCCAGGTCAGTGGGTCGGTCTCGACCACGTTCGGCGGGGTTCCCCGGGTGTGCACGGGACCGGGCAGGCACTGCACCGCGGCGGCCGGCGGGACGCGGACCTCCAGTACCCGGCCCGGGTGGCGCTCGGCGAAACGGTAGAGCAGGTAGCGGGCCGCGGTGCGCAGGTCAGCCGGCCCGGGATCGGCGCCCGCGTCCAGCGCGC
>JBAPYC010000470.1:0-8651 GCA_049284535.1 Streptosporangiaceae bacterium | reverse complement strand
ATACGAGCCCGGCCGATACGAGCCCGGGCAGTAGGAGTCAGGCCGATACGAGCCAGGCCGATATAAGCCAGGACCGCAGGAGCCGGGTCGACGTCGTCATCCCGT
This sequence comes from Streptosporangiaceae bacterium, assembly GCA_049284535.1. Classification (GTDB taxonomy): domain Bacteria; phylum Actinomycetota; class Actinomycetes; order Streptosporangiales; family Streptosporangiaceae; genus Palsa-504. The sequence continues at coordinate 8,546 of JBAPYC010000470.1, read as the reverse complement.
GCTACAACTACGGCCGGTTCCTCGGCGGCTGCGTAGCCGGCGCCCTCGACGACCAGCCCGGCGTCGACGTCCGGGTCCTGATCATCGACGACGCGTCGCAGGACGACAGCGCGGAGGTCGCGCAGAAGCTCGCCGCGGGCGACGACCGCATCGAGGTAAAGATCCACGAGGTGAACCGCGGCCACATCGCCACCTTCAACGAAGGCCTGATGGACTGGGCCGAGGGCGACTACTGCGTCCTGATCTCCGCGGACGACCGGCTGGCGCCGGGTGCCCTGCGCCGCGCGGCCGACCTCATGGACGCCCACCCCGAGGTGGGCTTCGTCTTCGGCAACGCGGTGGAATTCCACGACGACGACCACATGCCGCAGGCCCGCACGGAGCGCCGGGGCCAGACGATCTGGCCCGGGCACAAGTGGATCAAGAAGCGTTTCCACGACGCCAACACCTGCGTCTTCTCGCCCGAGGTGGTCGTCCGCACATCGCTCCAGCACCGGGTCGGCGGGTATAGCCCGTACCTGGTCCACACCTCTGACGCGGAGATGTGGATGCGGCTGGCGGCCTACGCCGACGTGGGTTTCCTGCGGGCCGATCAGGCCTACTACCGCAGGCACGACAAGAACATGTCACTGGAGCTCGGCAACCAGCTGGTCACCCTGAGCCAGCTGCGGGCTGCCTTCGAGGGCATGCTGCGGCAGTGCGCCGACGTGCTGCCCGACGCGGCCGAGCTGTCCGCCGCCGTGCACAAGAAACTGGCCAAGGACGCGCTGTGGAGCGCCTTCCGGGCTTATGACCGGCACCGCACGGACCGGGTGCCGGTGGACGGGCTGGTCACGTTCGCGTTCGACTGCTGGCCCGACGCCGCCCGGCTGATCAACTACCGCAGTCTGCAGCTGCGGCGGCTGATCGGGCCCACCGTCATGCCCTACCTCCAGCCACTCATCGTCTCCGCGGTCACGCACCACGTGCAGGACCGGTGGCGGTGGCACCGCAGGCTGCGACGTGGCATCTGACCGGCGCACTCATGACCAACACATGCACGAGATGAGTCAAGAGGGGACATTGTGATAGCGGGAGAGCGTTGCCTGGTTACCGGCGGGGCCGGCACCATCGGATCGACGATCGTCGATCAGCTGGTCGCCGCGGGCGCCGAGGAGATCGTCGTCCTGGACAACTTTGTCCGCGGACGGCGTGATAACCTGGCCGGGAGCCTGGAAAGCGGCCGGGTCCGGCTGGAAGACGGAGACATCCGCGACACGGACCTCGTACGCCGGCTCATGAGCGGCATCGATGTCGTGTTCCACCAGGCCGCCATCCGGATCACCCAGTGCGCGTCGGAGCCGCGACTGGCTCTGGAGGTCCTGGTCGACGGGACATACGAGGTCGTCGAGGCCGCCGCGGATGCGGGCGTCCGCAAGGTCGTCGCCGCCTCCTCCGCGTCCGTATACGGGCTGGCCGACCATTTCCCGACCACCGAGCGCCAGCACCCGTACGACAACGACACGCTGTACGGCGCCGCCAAGACGTTCAACGAGGGGCTGCTGCGCAGCTTCCACGCGATGCGCGGGCTGGACTACGTGGCGCTGCGGTACTTCAACGTCTACGGGCCGCGGATGGACATCCACGGCCTCTACACCGAGGTCCTGATCCGGTGGATGGAGCGGATCGAGGCAGGTCAGCCGCCGCTCATTCTCGGCGACGGGCTGCAGACGATGGACTTCGTCTACACCGAGGACATCGCCCGGGCGAATCTGCTGGCCGCGGCCAGCGACGCCACCGACGAGGTGTTCAACATCGCCAGCAGCACCGAGACCAGCCTCGTCGAGCTGGCGCAGGCGCTGCAGCGGGCCATGGGCAGCGACCTGCCGCTGGAGTTCGGGCCCCCGCGCGGCGTCAACGGGGTTACCCGGCGACTGGCGGACACCTCCGCCGCAGCGAGCAGGCTCGGCTGGAAGGCTGAGATCGGGCTGGACGAGGGGCTCACCCGCCTCGTGGCCTGGTGGCGGGCCCAGCGATGATCCCGGTCATCCGCCCGCTGCTGGGTGCCGAGGAGGCTGAGGCGGCGGCCGAGGCCATCGCCTCCGGCTGGATCGCGCAGGGCCCGCGGGTCGCGCAGTTCGAGGCCGCGTTCGCCAAGGCGGCCGGGGCCAATCATGCCGTGGCGGTCTCCTCCTGCACGGCAGGCCTGCACCTGGCCCTGATCGCCGCGGGCGTCGGCCCCGGGGACGAGGTCGTGGTCCCCTCGCTGTCGTTCATCGCCACCGCCAACGCGGCGCGCTACGTCGGCGCCGAGGCCGTGTTCGCCGACGTGGATCCGGCGACGCTGAACCTCACCCCGGCCACGGTAGAGCCGCTGCTGACCGAGCGCACGCGAGCGGTGATCCTGGTCGACCAGGCCGGCGTCCCGGCGGATCTCGACGCGATGCGGGCGCTGTGCGATCCGCGCGGGATCACGGTCGTGGAGGACGCGGCCTGCGCGGCCGGGGCGACCTACCGCGGCGGCGCGGCCGGGGCAGGAGCCGCCATCGCGGCGTTCTCCTTCCATCCCCGCAAGCTGCTCACCACCGGGGAGGGAGGGATGATCATCACTCCCGACCCGGACCTGGCGGCCAGGATGCGCCGCCTGCGTGAGCATGCCATGAGCGTCAGCGCCGCCGAGCGGCATGCCGGGCAGCAGCCGGTCATCGAGCACTACCTCGAGGTCGGGTACAACTACCGGATGACCGACGTCCAGGCGGCGATAGGCCTCGTCCAGCTCGGCCGGCTCGGCGACATCATCGCCCGGCGCCGGGAGCTGGCGCAGCGGTACCAGACGCTGCTCGGCCAGATCCCCGGCGTGCGGATGATCGCCGATCCGGCGTACGGAACCACGAACTTCCAGTCCTTCTGGGTCGAGCTGCCGGAGGATTTCCCGGTGACCAGGAACGAGCTGCTGCAGCGGCTGGCCAGCGCGGGGATCTCGGCCCGGCGAGGGATCATGGCCGCGCACCTGGAGCCGCCCTACGCCGGCCAGCTGCGCGTGGATCTTCCGGTGACCGAGCGGCTCTCCTCCGCCAGCATCATCCTCCCGCTGTTCCATCAGCTCACGCGGGACGAGCAGGACCAGGTGATCTCCGCCATGTTCGACGCCGCGGGCCTGCCTTCCCCGGTGGGCAGGGAGACGGCTGCCTCGGCGGCCGGCTGAGCAACGGGCTTGGGCTGGGCAGGCTTGGGCTGGGCAGGCTTAGGCTAGGCACGCTTGGGAGAGGGAGGCCAGGGTCCCATGGACGTGGAAGAAATACGCCGCCGGCTGGGTGTCTACCATCCGCGTCGCGTCGCCTACAAGGGCGCCCTGTGGGGCAGGCTGACCGCCGAGCGCTGGGCGCTGAGCGCCCGGCAGCGCGCGACGGGCAGCCCCAGCCCGGTGCGGCGCGGCCGGATCCTCGCCTACCACTCGATCGGCACGCCAGAAGGTGGCGTGAACGACGTGCGGCCACGCGACTTCGAGCGTCACCTGCAGATCGCCGTGGACGACGGCTGGACCTTCACCACGCCCGCCGAGGTGATAGCCGAGCCGGACAAGCCGCAGCTGGCGCTCACCTTCGACGACGGATTCGCCAGCGTGCTGGCCAACGCCCTGCCCGTGCTGCGCCATCATGGCATTCCCGCCACCGCGTTCGTGATCACCGGGTGGGCCGACCAGCAGATCCCGCCCGACTACCAGCGGTTCGTGCTCGACTGGCGCGGGGTCAGCGCGCTGGCCGAGGGCGGGATGACCCTGGCCAGCCATTCCGTCACCCACCCCGACTTCGGCAAGCTCGAGGCCGGCGAGGCGCGCCGGGAACTCGAGGTCTCGCGGGAGCGGCTGCGCGAGGTGCTTGGCGTCGAGACCACCGAGTTCGCCATCCCCCTGGGCCAGTCCGGCAACTGGACGCCAGCGGCCGGGCTGGCCGCGGCCGAGGCTGGCTACAAGACGGTGTACGCGCAGAGCAACACGACCCGCCCCGAGGGAACCATCGCGCGGACGTTCATCACCAAGATCGACCGGCCGGTGGTGTTCCGCGCGGCGCTGGCCGGCGCCTTCGACAGCTGGGAAGAGTGGTACTGACCGAGCCACCCGCCCGGCGGTCCGCCCAGGCCCCCTGAACAGGCGACATAGTGCCCGGACCGCCCGTTATTTACGGAAAATGACGATAAAACTCTGCTGCTCGCCACTAAGATTCCAGCACGGTATACCGGATCCATCTCCAGGCACTCGCGCCTGGCTGCCCCTGCGGCGAGGAAACGGTAACCAGCCTCACCGCAGAGCCTTGCATCTTTTCCGGTAACTGGAGGGTCGCACCTTGTCGACAGGCCTGGATATGACAAGTGCCCAATCGGTTCAGCCAGAACGCCGCACGAAGCGCACCCGGGCGGTGACAGCCGGCCGGATATGGCGGGGCTACGCCCGCCTGCGGCTTGGCGGCGCCGACCACATCGGCAAGAATCCGGTGCTCATCGGCAAGGCGACTCTCCAGCTTCGCGGCACCACCAAAATTGGTGACTTCTTTATGATCGAGGGCACGGTGGGAGTACTTATCAAAGTGGCGCCGGGTGCTTCGCTGTCGATCGGCGACAGGGTTTACATGAATGCCGGGACGTCCATCGAGGCGCACCATGAGGTCATCATCGGGAACAACGTTCTCATGGCGCCGTTCTCGTCGGTCGTCGATGACGATCGCCATCAGGTTGAGCCCGCCTCGGTCCGGTACAAGGGACCGACCATCGTGGGTAACAATGTGTGGCTCGGACGCAACGTGGTGCTGCTCCCGGGCGTGACGATCGGCGACGGCGCCGTCATCGGCGCTAACTCTGTCGTGACCAGATCCGTCCCGCCGAACACGTTCGCGGCCGGCTCGCCGGCGCAGGTGCTCCGCAAGCTGGACATCCCAGAAGAATGGCAGCGGGTATTAGCGGTGGCGTTCAGCCCGCTCCGTTCGGTGCCGAATGGGCGCATGCCTTCGGGCAGCTACGTTGGCGCATTTGCCCTAGACTGATCAGATGTTCAGCCGGTACCCGCGAGTCACGCGCCCGCTCGGGCAGTGGTCCGAGGTGCTCGACCTGCTCGCCGCCTTCACCTGCGCGGCGCTGATCGCGGCCATCGCCCTGGACCGGGTGGGCCCCGCCCGGATCGTGCTGGCCCTGCTGTTTACCTTTTTCGTTCCCGGGCGCGCCATCGTGGCGAACTGGCCGCGGATGGCGCGCTGGTCCGAAGCCGCCATGCCCATGGTCATCAGCCTGGCCATTACGACGCTGGTGGCCACCGTGGCGCTCTGGGTCCACCGGTGGTACCCACTGCAGATATTTCAGGTCGAGGCCTGGCTCAGCCTGGCCGGACTGATCATCGCCATCGTGCGGCGGCGCCGCCTCGGCCTCCTCGGGTCTGGCCAGGACGAGGAAGCGGGGTCCGCGAGCGGGATCCCGCGGGGGTAGGGTGCGGGCTCACCCGGCCCGCTACATGCACTTTTCCGCTAAACTGAGCTTATCGTCGGCGTTTGCCGGCGACACTAGACAATGGGTCACCCACCGACGTTCGCGGGCGACCTTTGTTGTGTGTGCCGTCTCCGGCCTTCCCGGTCCGCATACCGCGAGCAGGACACACCGAGCCCGGATCCGGCTGCGGGCGGCACGCCATGACCGTGATGCTTCAGCGAACCGCCGGCGCCGGTGCCAGCAGCCAGACAGTGCTAGCGGGAGACGGTGCTAGCAGCCAGACAGTGCCAGCTACAGATAGTGCCAGCAGCCAGACAGTGCCAGCCAGACGGGGAACGTGATGACAGAGGCGAGTATCTGGGTCGGCCTGCTGGACCTGGACGGCTCAGAGCCGGTACGCGACGTGAGCGGCCCCATCGGCGACCGGCACGGCCTGGCCCGGGTCATGATCCGCATGCACCGGGCGCCCATCGGATACGTCGAGCTGCCCGCGGCACCGGCGAGCAGCCTCACCGAGCGGGCCGCCAGCCTGGCCGAGAAGGTGCTGGCCGAGCCGCTGCGACGGCACGAAGAACTCGACAAGGCCGCCCTCGGCACCCCGTCCCCGGACGGATGGCTGGCGGCCGTCACCTGCCCGCACCGGTTCCCCACGTCCGGCGGCGCAGGTATCACGATCATCGTCTGCACCAGGGATCGCGAGGCCGGACTGCGCGAATGCCTCAGCTCCCTGCAGCAGGTGAACTACGAGCCGCTGGAAATCCTGGTCGTCGACAACGCGCCGACCACGGATGGCACCCGCGAGCTCGTGACCGCCCTGGCCGGCGAGGACGCGCGGATACGCTACACCTGCGAGCCGCAGCCCGGCCTGTCCCGCGCCCGCAACCACGGGCTGGCGCAGGCACAGCACGAACTCGTCGCCTTCACCGACGACGACACGCGCGTCGATCCCGGCTGGGCGGCCGCCATCGCGGCCGGGTTCGCGTCCGATCCCGAGGCCGTATGCGTGACCGGCCTGGTCGCCTCCGGTTCGCTGGACACCAGCTCGGAACGGTACTTCGACTCGCGCTATTCATGGGGCGAGGCCTTTGATCCCCGCCGCTACGACCTAGTCGCCCACCGGTACCCGTCGGCGCTGTATCCCTACAGCCTTGGGATCGTCGGCACCGGCGCCAACTTCGCGTTCCGCCGGGGCACGGTGCACGACCTCGGCGGGTTCGACCCCATCCTGGGCGCGGGCGGACCCGGCCGGGGCGGCGAGGACCTGGACATGTTCCTCCAGGTCCTGCTGTCCGGCGCCCGGATCTGCTACCTGCCGTCATCCCTGGTCTGGCACACCCATCGCTCGGACATCGCCGCGCTCGGCGAGCAGATCTACGCCTACGGCTACGGGCTGGGCGCTTACCTGTCCAAGAACCTGCTGAACGGCAAGATGCCCGCCGTTCTGCTCAGCCGCGGCATCGGTTACCTGGGAGTCGTGATGGGACGCACGCGGCAGGCCTCGCAGGCGAGCCAGATGCGGGTCGGCGGCAGACGGCTGCTGGCGACCGAGGCACGGGGTGTGCTGGCTGGTGCACTGCGTTACCGGCTGGCTGCGCGCGCGGCCGGGAAGAACTGAGCCCTCAGGAGGGAATGTGGCCACGCAGGACAGGCCAGGCGTCAGCGTAGTCATCTGCGCCTATACAGAAAAGCGCTGGGAGCAGACCCGGGCTGCGCTGGAGTCCGCGCTGGGGCAAGATCCCCCGCCGGCCGAGGTACTGCTCGTGGTGGATCACAACTCCGGCCTGGCCGAGCGGGCGCGCCGCGAAGCCCCCCTGGTGACGGTCCTGGAGAGCGCTGGCCCCCCCGGGCTGTCCGGGGCGCGCAACACCGGCCTGAAGACCGTGACTCAGCCCGTCACCGCCTTTCTGGACGACGACGCCGAGGCCCGGGCCGGCTGGCTGGAGCACCTGGTGGGGCCGTATACCGCCCCGGAGGTGGTCGCGACCGGAGGCGGCGTGCATCCTCGCTGGCCGGCGACGCGGCCGCGCTGGCTTCCGCCGGAGTTCGACTGGGTCGTCGGCTGCAGCTACCGGGGACTGCCCAAGACCGTGGCCGAGGTGCGGAACCCGATCGGGGCCAACATGAGCATGCGGACCGATCTCGCGCTGGAGGCCGGCGGCTTCGACGAATCTGTGGGGCGGGTCGGGGCCAACACCCGGGGGTGCGAGGAAACCGAGCTGTCCATCCGGATGACCGCTAGCCGGGCCGGGGCGGTCATCCTCTACGTCCCGGAGGCTGGCGTCGATCATCACGTCGCGCCCGAACGCCTGAAGCTCGGCTACTTCGTGCGCCGTTGCTGGCACGAGGGCCTGTCCAAGGCGGACGTGGTGCGCCTGGTCGGTTCCGCCGCGGGACTGCAGCGCGAACGGCGGCACACCGCCGTGGTGATCCCGACGGCGCTCCTGCGGGAACTGCGCGGCCTGGCCACCGGTAAGGCCGGCGCGGCGGCACGGTTCGGCGCGCTGATCACCGGGCTGTCCGCCGCCGCGGCCGGGTACTTCAGCGGCCGCGCGTCACAGCGTCTCCGGTAGCTGCCCGGAACGCGACGGCAGGGTTACCGCAGGTGCCGAATGGCCTGCTCCGGCAGGCGATACGCCTGGCTTTCACCGGAAATCCGTTGCTTATTCGCAAGCGTCGCTAAGGTTGAATCGCTACCTTGTATACGGTCCGCCGCATGCGGGTAGCAGAACCCCGATGCTGGCCACAGCGTCCAGCGCAACGCACATGTCACCTTCGGCCCCCCGGCGCAGGAGAGCCTTGATGCCAACCGTTCCGCCCGTTGAGCCAGCACCGCTGACGGCGCCGCCGGATCCCGGCCGCCGTGATGCGCCCGGTGATGTGCCCGGTGATGTGGGAGCGCCGCCACCATCGGGAGGACAGCGCCGGCGGCACCGGACGAGGAGAAGGTACGGGCGTCCGGCGCTTATCGCGGCCACGGCCGTCCTGTCGGCCGTGGCTCTGGTCGTCGCGATCAACGCGGAGTCCGCGCCGAGCACCGCGGGGAGCAAGCTGGGCGCCGACAGCGCCGCGGCCTCGCCGACGGTCAACATTCCATC
>JBAPYC010000469.1:0-9580 GCA_049284535.1 Streptosporangiaceae bacterium | reverse complement strand
GCCGCGAACGCCACCGTGGCGAGCGCGGTGGCCAGAATCATCGCCGGGATCGCGGCCACGGACGACAGCGCCAAGACCCGGGACGCGGATCGGCGAGGATCCGCCGCGGCCCTGCGTCTCCTACCCCGTGACCAGGATCAGCCGCACCGCGGGGGCCAGGATGAAGATCGCGCAGGGACCGCCACCAGCGCTCCTGGCACGGGCCTGGCCACGTACCACGTCTCAGCCAGCCCAGTCAGCCCGGGCACCGGGCCAAGAGGTTCTGTGCCTGACGGCCGTCAGGCTCGCCATCCCCTGACCTGTCGTTACCGGGGCCGCCCAGGCTCATTGCCGGCATTGTTCTTGCCAAGGACTGCGTGTCCGGGCACCGTCGGGCGTCCGCGACCGCGGGCGCACCGGTCATCTGACTGCGGGTCATCGACGGGCCGGCGGGCCAGGCCGAGTCATTTGACAGATTCCCGGGTCTGCTGGCTGGGTCATGATCGCAGCGGGGCAGGTCCCGGGGAAGACCCGGCCCGGACGGATGCCAGCTGGCGTCCACCAACCCCGGAAGAGAGCTAGTAATGCCTGATCAGAACCGCTTCCTGCACGGCCCGTTTGCCCCTGTTGAGGAGGAGCTCACCGTTTTCGACCTGCCGGTGACCGGCAGCGTGCCGGCCGGGCTGTCCGGACGCTACCTGCGCAACGGCCCCAACCCGCTGGGCCTGGAGGATCCTGGTTACCGTTTCTGGGAGGGACACTGGTTCCTGGGCCCGGGCATGGTGCACGGGGTGCGGCTACGTGATGGCAAGGCCGAGTGGTACCGCAACCGCTGGGTGCGCTCCCGCCAGCTGGCCGAGGCCTTGGGCGATAAATGGCCGCCCGGGCCGGTCCACGCCGACATGGACTTCGCCGCCAACACCCACATCATCGCCCACGCCGGCCGCTACCTGGCCACCGTCGAGGCAGGCCCGCTGCCCTATGAGCTGTCCGGCGAGCTGGACACGCTCGGTCCGTGCGACTTTGCCGGCAGGCTTCCTGGCGGGTTCGCCGCCCACACCAAGCTCGACCACGCGACGGGTGAGCTGCACGCCATCGCCTACTTCTGGGTCTGGGACCATGTCCAGCACGTGGTCATCGGCGCCGACGGCACGGTCAGCCGCACCACCGACATCCCGGTTCCCGGCGGCCCGATGATGCACGACTTCGCGCTCACCGGAAGCTACGTGGTACTGCTCGACCTGCCGGTCACCTTCAGCCTGGACGCGGTATCGGCCGGGCTGAAGCTGCCCTACACCTGGAATCCCGCGCACCAGGCCCGGGTCGGCCTGCTGCCCCGGGGGGACACCGCGGCCGGGGTCCGCTGGTTCGAGGTGGACCCGTGCTGGGTCTTCCACACCCTCAACGCCTACGACGACGAAGGCCGGGTCGTGGTCGACCTGGTCCGGTACGCAGGCGCCTACGACGTGTCCACCTTGACCGGGAACGGGCCGCTGACCCTGGACCGGTGGGTCATCGACCCGGCCACCGGGAAAGTCGCCCAGCAGCGCCTGGACGACCGCCCGCAGGAATTCCCCCGCACCGACGAACGAGTGACTGGCCAGCGGCACCGCTACGGCTACAGCGCTGTCATCGAGGCGGTCGGGCACGCCACGATCTCGCCCGGCGGCGACTTCCCCGACGGGGCGTTCAGCAACGCGCTCCTCAAACACGACCTTTCCGCCGGCGCCATGCAGGCCCACGAATTCGGCAAAGACGCCACCGCGGGCGAAGCGGTCTTCGCCCCTGCCGCGCCGGACGCCGCCGAGGACGACGGCTACGTCATGGCCTACATCCACAACCCCGACCGCGGTGCCGCGGACCTAGTTATTCTCGCCGCCCAGGACTTCACCGCCGAACCTGTCGCACGCGTCCACCTGCCCGCCCGGATACCCCTCGGGTTCCACGGCAGCTGGATCCCCGACCGGTAGATCCGCTTGATCCCGCCGCTGCCGCGCCCGGACGGACCGCGACCATTTACCCGGACGCAGCCGGTCGCGACAGGTCCCAGTCAGGAGAAGAGCCATGAAGATCGACAGATCGGTTGCCCTGGTCACCGGGGCCAACCGCGGCCTGGGCCGGGTGTATGCCCGGGAGCTGGTCAGCCGGGGTGCGGCCAAGGTCTACGGAGCCGCGCGTGATCCGGCCGCCGTCACCGAGCCCGGCGTGACCACCCTGGCCCTCGACATCACCGACCCGGCACGCGTCGCCCAGGTCGCGGCGCAGTGCACGGACGTGAGCCTGCTGGTGAACAACGCGGGGGTGCTGAAGTACAGCACATTCACCGGCGCGCCAAACCTGGACGCCGCCCGGCTGGAGATGGAGACCAACTACTTCGGGACGCTGAGCATGTGCCGGGCCTTCGCGCCGGTACTGGCGGCCAACGGCGGCGGCGCGATCATCAACATGCTCTCGGTCACCAGCTTCTACACCAACCCTTTCGACGCCTCCTACGGCGCCTCGAAAGCCGCTGCCTGGTCGCTGACCAACGGCGTCCGCCTCGAATTGCACCACCAGGACACCCTCGTGGTCGCCGTGCACGCCAGCTTCATCGACACCGACATGGCCGCGCTGACCAACGCGCCCAAGGACAAACCCGAATCAGTCGCCCAGCAGGTCTTCGACGCTGTCGAGGCCGACCAGATCGAGGTGCTCGCCGACGAGCGGACCCGGACCGTCAAGGCAGGACTGTCGCGCGATCACGAGCTGATCTACCCGCCCGTCCAGGAGTTCTGGGACGCCGCGGTGAGGGGCGCCCCATGAGCAGCCGGCGGATGAGGATCGGCTGCACGCCTGACCGAGGACAACCTCAGCGTGCATGCGCTCGCCGCACAGGCAGGATCGCAAGACAGCTGAGGAATGGAGATTCACCATGATCGAGGATCGGGCCGCCGCCGAGGCCGATGTCGTGACCAAGCTCAGCTGCCAATCGGTAGCCGGCATCGTGGCCAGGCTCACCGACATGATCACCGCGAAAGGGATGAGGCCGTTCGCCGTCATCGACCAGGCGGCTGCCCGCCAGGTCGGGCTCACGCTGCAGGAGACCACGCTGGTCATCTTCGGCAGCCCGAGAGCGGGCATGCCGGTGATGGCCGTCTCGCCCCTGGCCGTGCTCGATCTGCCGCTCAAGATGCTGATCTGGGCCGACCAGGGCCAGACCAAAGTCTCCTACTACGCACCGGCCGCGCTGGCTGCTAGCCACCACCTCGTGCTCGCCCAGGCCAGCACCGATGCGATCAACCGGGACTCCCGGTACTCCTACGGCGAGGCCATCGGCATCACCCAGACCATCCGCAACTACGGCACCAGCGTCGGCTTCGCCATCTTGGGCACTGTCCTGATCACCCGGTTCCGATCCGCGATCACCTCCTCGCTGACCGGCCGGGGCCTGCCCGGGCCAGCGGCGTCAGCGGAAGCGGCCAAGATCGCCCAGCTGCAGGGCGGCAACGGCAACATCACCGGCATCCCCGCGTTCATCCACGCCGACTTCGCCGCCGCCATCCGCGACGTGCTCTACGGGGATGGCCATCATCATGACCGTCGCAAGCGTCGTGGCGCTGCGCGGGCTCCAGCGGGGCATCCATGAAGACACCGCACGGACCGCGGAGGAGTTCAGCAGCCAGCTACCCGACGAGGACCCAGGCGCCGACCTCGACCCCGCCTGGCGCTAAGCCTGGAGGGATCCGATGATGAAAGCCTTCAGCATTATCGCGGCGCTGGCCACCGCGGTCCAGGCGGTCGCGTTGATCATGCTGCATCTGCTGCCCACCGGTTACAACCCGGTCCGCGACGCGGTCAGCGACTATGGTGTCGGCCCTTACCGTGGCTGGTTCTGGCTGCAAGCCGTAGCCGGCGGCGTGGGCTGCCTGGCCCTGGGGATCGCGCTGGCCCAGCTGCATCCGTTTACCCCGACGCAGGTGGTCGTGGCGCTGATCGTGACCGCCGGGTCCCGGTTCCTCCTCCCGTTCTTCGCCACCGACCAGCACGGCAGCCGGTTCCAGACGCTACACGGGATCATTCACATGATCCTGGCGGTCATCGCCTTCGGCGGACTGGTGTGGGCGGCCACGGGCCTGTGGTCCACGCTGCGCCATTACCCGGCCTGGAACGGGGCAGAGAGCGCTCTCACCATCATCCCCTGGATCATGCTCGGCAGCGTCATCGCCGTCGTGCTCGCGCTCGCAGGCCCGCGGCTGAAGCCCTTCTTCGGGGTCTTTGAGCGCCTCTTCTACCTGTCCTCGATCCCCTGGGTCCTGATCGTCGCGATCGATCTGGCCCGGATTTCAGGTTAAGGGCCACCCCGGAACTCAATCCAAGCCCCGCTGTGAACCACCGCCATTCAAGGAGGCCCGGAATGCCTACTGTGACCGTAGAAGGATCCGTAACCCTGCAACAGGCTGCCACGGCGCTGCAAGGCAAACTCGGCAGCCTTTATGAGATAACCACGCACGGAAGCGGTATCCAGCAGGCACTGAAAGTAGAGCAGCCGGCGGCTTCTACCGCCACCGTGCACCTGGACCAGGACGGCAACGCCACCACATTCCACGTCCACGGCGGCGGCCTGATCATCTCGCGCATTGTCAACGAGTTCGGCATCGCCAAGAAAGTAGCCGCGACAATCGCAGAAGCCTTCCAACCCATCCCGCCAGCTGACCATCGCGCTGAACGGGGACCGTGGCCTGAGCACCTCGATCGTGTGGAGGTGGCCCCGGCCAGCGAGAGCTGGCACGAGGAGACCGATTCGCTGGCGGCCTCAAATACGTCCGCTTGGAAGGTCACCAGCATTCACCAAGAAGGAGAAATCTGATGGGAACCATCACCACCAGGGACGGCACCGAGATCTTCTACAAGGACTGGGGCAGCGGCCGGCCGGTCGTGTTCAGCCACGGCTGGCCGCTCACCGCCGACGCGTGGGATGACCAGTTGTTCCTCGTCGCCTCGAACGGCTACCGGGCCGTCGCGCATGACCGCCGCGGCGGCGGACGTTCCGGCCAGCCGTGGAACGGGAACGACCTGGACACCTACGCCGATGACCTGGCCGAGGTCATCGAGGCCCTCGACCTGCACGACGCGGTCCTGGTCGGTCACTCCACCGGCGGCGGCGAGGTGACCCGCTACATCGGCCGCCACGGCACCTCCCGCGTCGCCAAGGCCGTCCTCGTCAGCGCGATCCCGCCGCTTATGCTCAAGACCGACGCCAACCCAGGCGGCCTGCCGACCGAGGTGTTCGACGGCCTGCGGGCCAGCCTTTCCGCCGACCGGTCCCAGTTCTACCAGGACATCAGCGCCCCCTTCTACGGCGCTAACCGGCCCGGTAACACCGTCTCGCAGGGCCTGCGTGACTCGTTCTGGCTGCTGAGCATGACCGTCGGCATCAAAGGCGCCTACGACTGCATCAAGGCCTTTTCCGAGACCGATCTCACCGAAGACCTGAAGAAGATCGACGTCCCGACCCTGATCATCCACGGTGATGACGACCAGATCGTGCCGATCGGCGCGGCCGCCCTCCAGTCGTCGAAGATCGTCAAGGACGCCACCCTGAAGGTCTACCCCGGCGCCCCGCACGGCCTCGCGCAAACCACCGCCTATAAAGACACCTTCAACACTGACTTGCTCAACTTCATCAAGGGATAAGCCCGAGGCTGCCGCCGCGCAGCCCGGCAGTGCTGCTTAGCCAGGCAATAGCGCAGCGGCGGCCTCGTCCTACAGCAAAATCAGCTCAGTAGGCCACAGCAGCCGGACCGGACGAGGATCGACACGCCCGAGGTGAGGCTCATGCAAACCGATCACTTCAGGTCCGCCGGGTCCGCGCGGTCAGCCAGCCGGCCGCTCCGCGGCATCTGCTGGCAGCCACGCCACAAAGGGACGCCCGCCGGTACCCTCGCCGTCCCTGACCCGGCAATCACGTACCGAGCAGCTGACATGACGTCGGCGTCGAGCACCTGCGGCCGCCGTCCTGGGAGGGGTCATGAGCGCTAGCACAGTCGCCGACGTTCTGCTGATCGTTGCCGCCATGGTCTGGGTGCTGGGCCGGCAGGTACAGGTGGCGCGGGTCAAGCCGCGGCTGCTGGTGCTGGCCCCGCTGGTCCTAGCCTTCTTCGGGATCCGCAGCCTGCCTGCTTCGACCTGGCGGGTGCCCGCCGATCTCGCACTGCTCGCGGCGAGCGCGGCGCTGTCGCTGGGGCTGGGCGTATGGCGTGGCCTGACCATCAAAGTGTGGCGCGATGCCGACGGCGTCCGGTGGCGCCAGGGATCGGTGCTCACGCTGGTCCTGTGGTGCGTGCTGATCGTGGCGCGCGGCCTGCTGTACGGGGTCGGTGTCGCAGTTGACCATCGCGATGCCTCAGACCTGGGAGCGGTGCTGGTCACGCTGGCGCTGAGCTTCGCGGCGCAGAACACCGTCACTGCGCTGCGGATGAACGCCGCGCCGCCGCTTCCCGCCGGCCAGCCGGCGGGCAGCCAGCCGGCTGAGCCCGCCGCCAGCCGCAGCACGGTCATCCCGTCGCGGCTGGGTGCTCACGATCGCCTCCATACCCGCCGGAACGAACGCATCCAAGCCCGCCGGCAGGAGCGACGAGAACGCCGCGAAACGCGGCGCTGGGAGTGACGCCCGGGCGATACCGGCAAAGTGGCGCTGTGCCCGCGGGCGGACGGCGCAGCCCCGGGCTAGGACGCATTCCTCCGACGGCGCGCATACGCGGTTGCTTCGCAGTGGCCGGGGGCCTGCCGTCGGCCCGCATCTGCACCCGGACCGGGAGCGATGAGGACCGGACCAGCGCCGACGGCCGACCCGAGGTCGGCCTCGACGAAGATGGGCCGGAGCAGGCCCAGGAGAGATCACAGAGCTCCTCGAGCGTGCCGGCCAACCCGTCTCATACCCCGTCCGCTTCGGCGCTCATCGCCGAAGCCATCAGGGACGTCGCCTTCCACTACATACCTCGGCTGGCGCCGGGCGCCACAGGCGATGGCGCTGAGCCAATGACGCAGTGGTGCGTTCTTCCTCTACTCTCATGCGTGGGCGGCTCGTATCGTGAAAGTGCGGAGCGAGGCCGCTCCGAATTGAATGATCTGTACTCATCAGGGGCGAGAACTAGAGACCCGAGCAATAGCATATATTCGGCATTGGTAATTGTTCGAACGAATAACAATGCTCCCATCGGTCACGCTACGCAACTGCAAAGAGCGCTGTCACTTTTGTACTTCGGGGCTGAAGGGTCAGCGCATCCGCGTGCTCGGCCGGACCACCGGTAAGTGATGGCGGTCAACGTCGCCACGTCGGTTAGCCCGAGCCGTTCGGCGATAGCGACAACCGAGGCATCGACGGCTCCTAGCGGAAGGCTCCCATACGTATTCACCAGGTCGGCCATCCGCGCGTGGTCAGTGCTGGTCAAGTCGACGGGCGCAAAGTCCCCACCAGCCAGGGACCGCAGGATAACAACTCCACGCGGGCACTGGCTTCGCGGGCCAGGAAGTAGCCGACCTCAGCGATGACGGTCGCTGGTACTAGCAGTCCGTGCCGGGCCGCATGCAGCACAGTGAGGGACCGGGCGCGCATTCAGCCGAAGCCCACGGCATCGCAGAAGTTGAGGAATGCTCCGCAGGTAGCCAGTCACCGCCCGCCCGAAAGGCTACTCAACGTGAGTCTTCTGCTTCCGAGTCAAGCTCGGAACGGATCCGGGTGACAGATTCCTGGAGTTTCGGTAGGTCGCGCGTCACTGTGTTCCATACGACGTCGAGATCGATATCGAAGTAGCCGTGGGTCACCCGATTGCGCATGTCGGTGATCACGCGCCAGGGCACTTCAGGATGCGCGTCGCGGACCTTATCGCTTACGCCTCGTGCCGCTTCGCCGATGATCTCTATCCAGTGAAGCACCGCGTTCTGCAGCAGTTCGTCGGTATCGAAGCGCGTCCGGTCGTCCTGGACGTAGCGCCTGATCCTCTCGATCGCGGCCAAGACGTCCGCCAGACGCTCACGGTCATCCCTCACAGGACGACGGCCTCTGCCAGGACCCGGTCCCGAATGCGCGCCTTCAGGCCACGCGGCGTAGCCACGTCCACATGACGCCCGACGATCTCTTCAACGTCAAGCGCGAAACCGCTGAGGTCGAACAGCGTGGTGTCCGGACCCGGGTCTACCAGGAGATCCACGTCACTCGTCTCGACCGCATCGCCGCGAGCTACCGAACCGAACACACGCACGTCACGCAAGCCGCGCTCGGACGCGGCCGCGAGAATCAGCCTCCGGGCCGCCCGAAGATCCCCGAGATCCGGCGACCGTTCCTGCTGCGGTGGACCTGGCACAATGAGTCCTTTCCCCGGTACCACATGCTACTCGTGTCCTAGCCCGGTTCACGGAACCCGAGGTCGGGACCTTCCGCGTCACGTCATGCCGGGCAGCTAATTTACGGCAACACGCGTTGCTCACTCCGGCACACGCCTGGCGAGCCGGGCAAGCAGCCGTCTAGTCCTTCCCGCCGTACGCCTTGGCACGCCAGGACCCGCCCGGCAGCTGCTCTACGTGACTGGACGAGATTGGCGGCACGATAAATCGCTCCGCCAGTATCGGTCCACGGCCATTCCCGGCGCCGATCCTTGAAATCACAGGTGGGGCGGGTGGGCTCGAACCCACGACCGGCGGATTATAAGAAGCCCGGCCCGGCGCTCCGGATGCGCTAGCTGCACGGATACCATGGAGCCGTACCGCCGATGGCCCTGATTGCACCGTTTGCACGGGTGACTCGGTCCACGAACCGGTCCACGGCAAAGCGCTGATCTCTCGCTTTCCCGTTACTGTGCGTAACGTCACCAGGGCGCTCAGCCTACGTCCGCGCGAGCGAATAGCAAGACTCTGCCCCGACGCGTGGCACGGTTTATTCTGTTGCTGGATCTGAGAGGAGGCGGCCTGGATGACTGCTGAATACCCGCAGGATGACGAGCCGCTGATCCCCATGCCCGCCCTGTCACTCGCCGCTCTGCGCCAGGCGGTCGCCACGGTCGCGCCGTCCCGGCTGCCGGAGTTCTTCCAGGAAATCCAGGACGCTTTCACCCAGGCTGGCGACGAAGACAGCGTCTTCCCCATCCGCCACTTCTACCAGCGCTGGGGCGCCGCCATCGCCATCGAGCGGCGGCCCTCGGTCGCCGCCCGGCTCCACGCCGCCGAACGAGCCCTCGCCGACCCCGACCCTGCTGTCCGGGACCAGGCCATTCGGGAAGCCGCCGAGATCGTGCAGACGGCTTATCGCGAGGTCGCCGGTGGCTGACTGGCGCTGGGAGCCCGTCACCGATGACCTGCTCGACGGGCTGCCACCGGCCGCCCGGGCAGCGGTGCGTCAGGTAGCTGAGGAACTGACCGTCCGCGAATCGATGATCTTCCTCGACGGGCGGGAGTTCACAGGCGAGCCGCCAGGGCTGCGTACCGTCCAGCGAGGCCAATTAATGCTCGTCTACCTGACCGACGTCCGCGGCGAACGCGTGGTCATCACCCAGGTGAACTGGATCAGCTAACCGAAGCAGATCTTCGGTTCTTCATTCAGGTTCTGTTAGGTGGGGCGGGTGGGGCT
>JBAPYC010000468.1:0-4136 GCA_049284535.1 Streptosporangiaceae bacterium | reverse complement strand
CCCGGCGCCTTGGCGCGCACGCGGCTGCGGGCGGCCGGAGCGCGCGGCGGGTCCTTACGGAACATGACCTCGCGCTGGCCCCGCAGCACCTCCGAGCTGGCCTCGGTCAGGTCCAGGGTCCCGTGCTCACCCTTGACCGCCAGCAGGCCGGAGGCCAGCAGCTGGCGCACCACGCCGCGCCACTCGCCCTCGCTCAGCTCGGTCCCGATGCCGAACACCGGCAGCCGGTCGTGCCCGTAGGACGCCACCCGCGGGGTCTTGCGGCCCAGCAGGATGTCGATCGGCTGCCCGGCGCCGAACGAGGGGCCGTCCAGCCGTCCCAGCCGGACCACGGTGGACAGCAGCTTCTGCGCCGCTACCGTCCCGTCCCACACCTGCGGCGGGGCTAGGCAGGTGTCGCAGTTCCCGCAGGCCTGCGTGCCGGCCTCCCCGAAGTAGGCCAGCATCTGCGCCCGGCGGCACCCGGCCGTCTCGCACAGCGCCAGCATGGCGTCCAGGTGCGCGACCTGGCGCCGCCGGTGGGCCAGGTCGCCCTCGGAGTCGTCGATCATCCGCCGCTGCTGCACCACGTCGTTCAGCCCGTAGGCCAGCCACGCGGTGGCGGGCTGCCCGTCCCGGCCGGCCCGGCCGGTCTCCTGGTAGTAGCCCTCCACCGACCGGGGCAGGTCCAGGTGGGCGACGAAGCGGACGTCCGGCTTGTCGATGCCCATCCCGAACGCGATCGTGGCCACCATGATCAGCCCGTCCTCGCGCAGGAACCGCGCCTGGTTCGCCGAACGGGTCTGCCCGTCAAGACCCGCGTGGTACGGCAGGGCGCTGATCCCTTCGGCGACCAGGAACTCAGCCGTCCGCTCCACCGAATTCCGGGACAGGCAGTACACGATGCCGGCCTCGCCGGGGTGCTCGGTGCGCAGCAGCCGCAGCAGCTGGCGCCGGGGCTCGTTCTTCGGCTCGATCCTGTACTGGATGTTGGGCCGGTCGAAGCTGGCCACGAACTGCCGCGCGTTCTCCAGCCCCAGCCGGGTGGCGATCTCGGCCCGGGTGTGCTCGGTCGCGGTCGCCGTCACCGCGATCCGTGGCACCTGCGGCCAGCGCTCGTGCAGCACGGACAGGCCCAGGTAGTCGGGGCGGAAGTCGTGCCCCCACTGGGCCACGCAGTGCGCCTCGTCGATGGCGAACAGCGACACCGTGCCCCGGTCCAGGAGCCGCAGCGCCGAGTCGGTCCGCAGCCGCTCCGGGGCCAGGTAGAGCAGGTCGAGCTTGCCGTCCATGAACGCGCAGGAAACCTCGCGGCGCTCGTCCGGATCCTGGGTCGAGTTCAGGAACCCGGCCCG
This sequence comes from Streptosporangiaceae bacterium, assembly GCA_049284535.1. Lineage (GTDB taxonomy): Bacteria > Actinomycetota > Actinomycetes > Streptosporangiales > Streptosporangiaceae > Palsa-504. Next base: position 2,802 of record JBAPYC010000468.1, on the reverse strand, counting down.
CACGCCGAGCACGTTGAGCGCGTCCACCTGGTCCTGCATGAGCGCGATCAGCGGCGAGATGACCACGCCCGTGCCGTCCCGCACCAGGGCCGGGATCTGGTAGCACAGCGACTTGCCGCTGCCGGTCGGCATCAGCGCGATCGCGTCCCCGCCCGCGCAGACATGCTCGATGATCTCCTGCTGCTGGCCCCGGAACGAGTGGTAGCCGAACACGCGCTGCAGCACCTCGGCCGGCGTCGGGCTGCTTCCGGGGCCACTCACGCCGCGATTCTACGGCCCGCCCCCGACAAACCGGCCCGGCCGGCCTCAGAACAGGTGCCGGAAGTAAGACTGCGGGTCGCGCATGAACTGCCGCCAGGACACCACCAGGCTCAGGTCCTCCCAGCTGGCCGGGCGGATGCCCCACGGCCCGAGCTCGAGCACGTGGGCGCCGGGCACGGCCGCGACCACGGGGGAGTGGGTGGCCACGATCACCTGGGAGCCGGCCTCGGCCAGGTCATGCAGCAGTGCGACCAGCCCGAGAGACGCGGTGAAGGACAGCGGCGCGTCCGGCTCGTCCATCAGGTAAAAGCCCTCGTCGTTGACCCGGGTGCGCAGGATCTCCTCCAAATCCTTCCCCGTGGCTCAGCTCGTGCAGCCGTTCGGGCCGCGCGCCGGGATTCTCCTCCAGGTAGGTGTAGAGCTGGCTCATGGTGTCGGCGCGCAGGAAGTAGGACCAGCGGGCCCGGAGCCCGCGCACCACGGTCAGCTGGTGCCCCTGTCCCGGCTCGCTGTCCCGGATCCGGAACGTGCGGCCCATGGCCGAACCGCCCTGCGGGTTCAGCCCGTACGCCTCGGCCAGGCACTCCACCACCGTGGACTTCCCGGACCCGTTCTCGCCCACCAGCACGGTCACGCCCGCCGGTATCTCCAGCCCGTCGGCGAGCAGCTGCGCCATGGCCGGCACGCTGGCCGGCCACCGCCGCTCGTCGACCTCCGTGTCCGGGTGCGGCACGAAGGCCCGTACCAGGCGGGCGTCGAATTCCTCGCTGTCGGGCACGTACCCATACTGCCGTCCGGGCCGAACGGGTGTGGTGCGCGCCACCCGTGATGCCCTAGCGTGGCCATATGGACGCCGAACTTGCCGACCGCCTCCGCATCCGGGACGTCGTCGAGACCTGGACCAGTGCCCGGGACTCCGGCGACTGGGAGGCCTTCCGCGCCTGCTGGCACGACGACGGCTACATGATGGCCACCTGGTTCCAGGGGCCGAAGGAGGACTTCATCCGGGTCAGCGCCGACGGCGCGGCCCGCGGGGTCAACATCTTGCACTTCACCGGCGGCTGCCGGATCCAGCTCAGCGGCACCCGGGCCATCGCCCAGACCCGGATGACGATCATGCAGCGGGCCGAGGTCGACGGCGTGCTGTGCGACGTGAATTGCCTGGGCCGGTTCTATGACTTCATGGAGAAGCGGGACGGCCGCTGGGGCATGGTGCTGCGCCAGCCCATCTATGAGAAGGACCGGATCGACCCAGTGGACCCGGCCGCCACGCTGGTCCTGGACGCGACCCTCCTGGCCCGCTTCCCCGAGGGCTACCGGCACCTGGCCTACCTGCAAGAGCAGGTGGGCTACCCGGTCAAGCCGGACATGCCCGGCCTGCGCGGCCCCGAGGTGGAGCGGCTGTACGAGCGCGGCGCGGCCTGGCTGGCCGGGGAGCCGGTCGCCCCCTAGCGGCGCTCACCGGACCTTCCGGAAGAACCCGCGGATGTCCTGGACGAGGAGATCGGGCGCCTGCAAGGCGGCGAAGTGCCCGCCGCGGCTGAACTCGGACCACTGGATGATGTTGTGCTCACGCTCGGCGAAGACCCGGATGGTGGCATCGCCGGGGAACACCGCCATCCCGGTCGGCACCGCAGATCGTGCCACCGGCGCGCCCCAGGATGCGGCGGCCTCCTTGTAGAGCCGGGCCGCCGAGCCGGCCGTCCCGGTCAGCCAGTACAGCGCCACGTTGGTCAGGATCGCATCGTCGTCCACCGCACCGCAGTGCTCGCCATAGTCGTCGAACCACTCGAGGTTCCAGGCGAGCTGGCCGGCTGGGGAGTCGGTGAGCGCGTAGGCCAGGGTCTGCGGCCTGGTGCCCTGGATCAGGGCGTAGCCGCCTCGTTCGGCGTTCCACCGGCCGAGCCCGGCCAGCCGGTCCTGCTCAGCCGGGGTCAGCGACGTCATTTCCGCCGGGTCCCCGGAGGGGAAGGCGACGAACCCGTTGACATGCAGCCCGGCCACGTGGGCACCGTCCAGCCGGGCCAGCTCGGGTGAGACGCGCGCACCCCAGTCTCCGCCCTGTGCTCCGTAGCGGGCGTAGCCCAGGCGCCGCATCAGCTCGGCCCAGGCCCGGGCGATGCGCGAGGTGTCCCAGCTGGTGGCCGTGGTCGGGCCGGAGAACCCGAAACCGGGAAGGGTGGGAGCCACGATTCCGAAGGCATCGGCGGGATCCCCGCCGTGCCCACGGGGATCGCTGAGCGGGCCGATTATCTGCGCGAACTCCGCGACCGAGCCGGGCCAGCCGTGGGTGAGGAGCAGCGGGAAAGCGCCCGGCTCGGGCGAGCGGACGTGCACGAAGTGCACCCGCTGGCCGTCGATGACGGTGGTGAACTGCGGAACCTCATTGAGCCTGGCCTCCTGCGCGCGCCAGTCGTAGCCGGACTGCCAGTAAGCGGCCAGATCCTTGACCCGCTGCAGCGGCACCCCGTACGACCAGCTCACGCCGGGCAGCTCGTCGGGCCAGCGGGTGCGGGCCAGGCGGTCGCGCAGGTCGCCGAG
>JBAPYC010000467.1:0-5116 GCA_049284535.1 Streptosporangiaceae bacterium | reverse complement strand
CTCCGGCATGGTGCCACCTGGCATGGCGGACGGGAGGTCGTGACCGCCGAGGACGAGCAGACCACCAGCCGGGTGTCATACGAGCAGATCGGGGCCGGCGCGGCCCAGCTGGCGCACGCGCTGCGCCAGCTCGGTGTCGACGGCGACGACCGAGTCGGCACCTACCTGTGGAACAACCGCGAGCATCTGGAGGCGTACCTGGCCGTGCCGGCCATGGGCGCCGTGCTGCACACGGCCAACATCCGGCTGTTCGTCGACGAGCTGGTCCAGACGGTCAACCTGGCCCAGGACCGGGTGCTGCTGGTTGACGCTGACCTGCTGGACACGCTGGCCCCGGCGCTGGGCCGGATGCCGACCGTGCGGGCGATCATCGTCCGCGGCCAGCCTGTCCCGGACTACGACGAGGTGGACGGGGTCGGCGTCTACACCTACGACGAGCTGGTCCGGACCCAGCCGGGCGAGTTCTCCTGGCCCGGCCTGGACGAGCGTACCGCCGCCGCCATCTGCTTCACGTCGGGCACCACCGGCAACCCGAAGGGCGTGGCCTATAGCCACCGCTCCATCTACCTGCACGCGCTGTCGCTGTGCACCGCCAACGCGGTCGCGCTCAGCGCCTATGACCGCGGCCTGATCGTCGTGCCGATGTTCCACGCCAACGCCTGGGGCTATCCGCACGCCACGTTCTGGTGCGGCGGGGACCTGATCCTGCCGCATCGCTTCCTCAAGCCGGACCAGGTGGTGCCGCTGATGGAGCGGGAGCGGCCGACGTTCGCCAACGGCGTGCCGACGATCTGGATCGACGTGCTGCGCTACCTGCGCGAGCACCCCGACGCGGACGTCTCCTCGATCACCCGGGTCGTGGTGGGCGGTTCGGCCACGCCGCGGGCGCTGATGCAGGCCTTCCGCGACGAGTACGACATCCCGCTGCTCCAGGGCTGGGGCATGACCGAGACCTCGCCGCTGGTTACACTGGCCCGGCCGCGCCGGGGCCACGACGGCAGCGAGGCGCTGGAGGACCGGCTGAGCCAGGGCCGGGTGCTGCCCGGCGTGGAACTGCGGCTGGTGCATCCCGAGAACGACACCCGGGTGCCGCACGACGGCCGCAGCATCGGCGAGCTCGAGCTGCGCGGCCCGTGGATCTCCGCCAGTTACCTGTCCGAGGAGGACCCGGCCAAGTTCCACGACGGCTGGCTGCGCACCGGCGACATCGGCACCGTCGACCCCGACGGCTACGTCCGGCTGACGGATCGGGCCAAGGACGCGGTCAAGTCCGGTGGGGAGTGGATCTCCTCGATCGGGCTGGAGGCCGAGGTCTCCGCGCATCCCGACGTGATCGAGGCTGCCGTCATCGGCGTCCCCGACGATCGCTGGGGTGAGCGGCCCTGCGTGATCGTGACCACCACCGAAGGCTCCACGGTCACCGCCGAGGACCTGCGGGACTTTCTCGATGGCCAGGTCGCCCGCTGGTGGCTGCCCGAGCATTGGGTGTTCGCCCAGGAGATCCCGCGCACCAGCGTGGGCAAGTACGACAAGCTGCTGCTGCGCACTCAGTACGCCGCGGGCGAGCTGACCGTGGTCGAGCTCGGCCCGCGCCGCCCTGCCGCGCGCCCGTTAGCCTTCGCGCGCCATTAGCGCGTGGCGCGCGGGGCTCCCGGGTGTGCGCCTGTGACCTAGGCTGCGCACCCGTGGACCTTGAACGGAACGCGAGTCACTTCTGTAACAGCCACGCGCCTTTTCCGGCAGTTCGCGGCGTCAGAGCACCGCAAACTGCCGGCGAAGGCAAGCCGGCGAAGGCAAGCCGGCGAAGGCAATATGCGCTCCGCCACCATGCGCTCCGCCACCGTCGGCCGCCCGCCCGCGGACCTCGAACGGAACGTGGTTAACTGCCGTAACAGCCACGTGCCGCTCCGCCGCCCGCCGCGCCGGCCGGCCGACCGCACTAGGCAGCCGGCTCCGGCGCCGGACCCGGCGGGAACGCCCCGGCCCGGCTGAGCATCCCCGGCACCTCGTGCTCCAGCGACTCGCCGAGCCACTCGGCCCCGGTGATCAGTCGCGCCAGCGACACGCCGGTCGGCAGCTTCATCCGGCCCAGCAGATACACCAGGTCCTCGGTGGCGATGTTGCCGGTGGCGCGTGGCGCGAACGGGCAGCCGCCGATGCCGCCCAGGCTGGCGTCCAGCGAAGTCACCCCGGCCGCTACAGCCGCAGCCGCGTTGGCCATGCCGGTCCGCCGGGTGTCGTGGAAGTGCGCCCGCAGCCCGGTATCCGCCGGGATCACCGACCGGATGGCGGCGAACCGCTCGGTCACGTCGGTGGGGCCGGCCACGCCGATGGTGTCGGCCAGGGCGATCTCGTCCGGCGCGGCCGCCGCGATGCCGGCCGCCATGTCCGTCACCAGGGCCGGGTCGATCTCCCCGGTGAACGGGCAGCCGAACGCGGTGCCCAGGGTCACCGTGGTGCGCAGCCCCGCCTCCCGCGCCGCGGCCAGCAGGTCCGGCAGCTGGGCCATGGCCCGGGCCACGCTCATGCCCTGGTTGCGCTGGCTGAACGGCTCGGACGTGACGATCACGACGTTGATCTCGTCGACTCCAGCCGCCGCGGCCCGGTGCACGCCGCGCTCGTTGACCACCAGCCCGATCATGGACAGCCGGGCCAGATCCGCCTCCTTCAGGCCGGCGACCACGCTTTCCGCGTCGCTCAGTTTGGGCACGGCCCGCGGGCTGACGAAACTGGTCACCTCGATGCGCCGCAGCCCGGCCTGGTAGGCCCGTCCGGCCAGCTCGATCTTCTGATCGGTGGACAGCTCGCCGGGATCGTTCTGCAGCCCGTCGCGGGGTGAGACCTCGACGATGGTCACCCCGCCGGGCGTTGACTCCCCGGTCACACGACCCCCTTAGATCGCAGCTCGGCCAGCCGGGTCGCGTCGACGCCGAGCAGCTGGCCGTAGATCTCCTGGTTGTGCTGGCCGAGGTCCGGCCCGAGTGTGTGCACGCCTCCCGGGGTATCGGACAGCCGGGGCACCACGGCCTGGACCGGGAACGTGCCCAGCTTGTCGTGGGTCAGGTGCAAGATGGCCTCGCGCGCCCGGAACTGCGGGTCGTCGAACATGTCCTGGGTCTGGTAGATCCGGCTGGCGGGAACGCCGGCCTCGGCCAGCAGCGCCAGCAGCGGGTCGGTGCCCAGGGTGCGGGTCCAGTCCGAGATCAGCTGATCGACCTCGGCCTGCCGCTGCCCCCGGGCCTGGTGGGTGGCATACCGGGGATCGGTCGCCAGGTCTGGCCGGCCCATGGCGACCACCAGGCGGCTGAACACGGTGTCCCGGTTAGCCCCGATCAGGACGTCGCCGCCGTCGGCCGCCGGGTAGACGTTCGACGGTGACACCCCGGGCAGTACCGATCCGGTCCGCTGCCGCTGGTACTGGGCCAGCTCCCACTCGGGCAGCACCGACTCCATCAGGGCCAGCACGGCCTCGTAGATGGCTGAGTCGACTACCTGGCCGCGGCCGGTACGGTCCCGGGCGTACAAGGCGAGGATCGCCCCGACGGCGGCGAACGTCGCGGCCAGCGAGTCACCCAGCGAGATCCCGGTCCGGGACGGGGCCCGGTCTGGCTCCCCGGTCACGAACCGGATGCCGCCCATGGCCTCGCCGACCGAGCCGAACCCGGCCCGCAGTGCGTAGGGCCCCGTCTGACCGTAGCCGCTGACCCGGACCAGGATCAGCCGCGGGTTTACCGCGGCCAGCGCCTCGTAGCCGAGCCCCCAGCGTTCCAGCGTGCCGGGCCGGAAGTTCTCGATCAGGATGTCGCTGACCGCGGCTAGCTCGCGCAGCAGCTGCTGGCCGGCCTCCTCGCGCAGGTTGGCCGTCACTGACTTCTTGTTGCGGGCGATGATCGGCCAGTGCAGGGACAGCCCATCGACCTTCCGCGGTCCCCACTCCCGCATCGGGTCCCCGCCCGCCGGGTCCTCCACCTTGATCACCTCGGCGCCGAAGTCCCCGAGCAGCTGCCCGCAGAACGGCCCCGCGATCAGCGATCCGCACTCGATGACGCGAACCCCGTCCAGTGGCCCCGCCGTACCCGGCGCTCTAGCCTCGTCCAGCGACCCCGCTGTACCCGGTGAACCCGCCGTGCCAGGTGACCCTGCTCCGTCCTCAGTCACCGCTCACCTCCCCCTAGATTGTATGCAATAATGGCCTTCCCGAGAAGAAGATAGGCACACCTTGTGCGGCAATGCACCTTGTGGTGACCACGTTGTATGCATCATGGCATCCCGCGTGGGATGTGACATCCGGTGACCGGGCCGCAGGACACCGGCCTGGCCGGGCGCTGCGTCATCGTCACTGGGGCCGCCCGCCGGCAGGGTGCGGCGCACGCGCGGGCGCTGGCCGCCGAAGGGCCCGGGTGGTCCTCACCGACGTCTTGGACGAACTCGGCACGCAGGTGGCCAAGGAGATCGGCGACAGCGCCCGTTACGTGCATCTCGACGTGACCTCCGAGTCGGAGTGGGCCAGCGCGGTCCAGGCCGCGATCTCCACCTTCGGTCTGGTTCGGGTGCTGGTCAATAACGCCGGCATGCTCGGCACCAAGAACGCGGAGCATCACGGAGGTAACGCTCCACGTCGAACTCGGTGGAATTACCCATGCCGGGTGGATCCGGCCGGGCAGTAGGTTTGTCCGTGTGATGACCGGACCGGGCACGCGCCCCGCACGGATCGGCTATCCGGCCGAGCCCTGACCGCGGCGCCGCGGGGGCCCCCGTAGCGGATCGACGACCATGCATGTCATCGACGCATGTCATCGATCTCGCCACGAAAGGACACCATGCCCGCCGCGTTCAACCACACCATCATTGCCTCGCGAGACCGTGAGGCTTCCGCCGCCTTCTACCGCTCGATCTTGGAGGCTGACGACGCGCCCTGCTGGGGCCCATTCGTCAACATCTGCCTGGCCGGCGGCGTTATGCTGCAGTTCGCTGAGCCGCCCGTCGAGATCCAGATGCAGCACTACGCGTTCCTGGTCGACGACGCGCACTTCGACCGTGCCTACCAGCGCCTGGTCGCGGCGCAGGTCGAGCACTGGGCTGACCCGCAGATGACCCAGCCCGGGCGGATCAACAC
>JBAPYC010000466.1:0-6119 GCA_049284535.1 Streptosporangiaceae bacterium | reverse complement strand
GGCGACGGCTACTCGAACACAGTGGCAATCTTCATGATAACGAAGGCTTTAACCCCATAATAAGGGCTAAAAGTCTTTGTGATCATGTAAAACAGCGGTGATTGTCTGGTGTCATGGCGGCGGCAAGGGGGCGGCGGAGGCCTGCAGTGCCGTCGGGCGAGGCGATATCAGGCGCGGTATTTAGTTGCTTGCTGTCACGCAGTAGAATGAGTCAACGTGACTTCCTCCCCGATCGTGCACTCCCCGGCCAACGCGGCACCCGACAGCAAGGCGCCAGCTGGCCAGGAGCCGGGCGCGTCGGCGCCCGCCGATCACGGGGCTGCCGGCGATCACGGGGCTGCCGGTCAGGGCCCGGCGGATCAGGGGCCGGCGGATCAGGGCCCGGCGGATCAGGGGCCGACCAGCCAGGGGCCGACCGGCCAGGGGTCGCGCCGCAGGTACCTGATCTTCGGTGTCACCGCCATCGCGCTGTTCATGGCCTCGATCGACCAGACCATCGTGTCGACTGCGCTGGGCACCCTCCAGCACGACCTGCGCACCACGGTCAACTGGAGCACCTGGACCATCACGATCTATGCGCTGGGCCAGATCCTGGCCATGCCGGTGGCCGGGGTGCTCAGCGATATCTACGGCCGCAAGCGGCTGTTTCTCGGCGCGGTCGTGCTGTTCACGCTGGCCTCTCTAGCCTGCGGGCTGTCCACCAACATCTACGAGCTGATCGCGCTGCGGTTTGTGCAGGCGCTCGGCGGCGGCTGCTTCATGCCCTCGGCTACGGGCATCGTCTCGGACCACTTCGGGGCCGATCGCGACCGGGCCATCGGCATGTTCACCAGCATCTTCCCGATCGGTGCCATCGTGGGACCTGTCCTCGGCGGGGTGTTCGTCGCCTACTGGTCCTGGCGCGGGATCTTCCTGGTCAACGTGCCGCTCGGGGCGGCGATGCTGGTCCTCGGCCTCATCGTCATCCCCGGTTCGGCCCGGCGCCCCCACCAGAACCTGGACATCGCCGGGATCGCCCTGCTGGGCGGCGGCCTGCTCGGGCTCATGCTCGGCATCGGCTTCCTCGGTTCGGATCAGGTACTGCTGGCCTGGCCGCTGGTCGCGGTGGGGCTGATCGGCCTGGCCGTCTTCGTCCGCCACTGCACCCGGACCGAGCATCCCTTCATCGAGATCGGGCTGCTGCGCGAGCGCAGCTTCGCCACGATGAACGTGATCAACTTCTTCAACGGCGCCGCGGTGATCGGGTTCGCCTCGCTGGTCCCGCTGTACGCCGCGGAGCGGTACCACCTGGCCCCCCTGGACGCCGGGACGCTGCTGACGGCCCGCGCCGTCGGGATGATAGCGGTCGCGGCCCTGGCCACGTTCGCGCTGCGCCGGACCGGTTACCGCCTCCCGATGGTCATCGGGTTCGGCGTCACCGCCGTCGGCACCGCGCTGCTGGCTGCCCCGGCGCACGGCATGGGCCCCTACCTGTGGCTGGCCATCGCAGCCGCGGTGACCGGCCTGGGCACTGGCGTATCCTTGCCGGCCAGCAACAATGCCACGCTGCAGCTCGTCCCGGCGCGGGCCGCGTCGATCAGCGGCCTGCGCGGGATGTTCCGGCAGATGGGCGGCATCACCGGGGTGTCGATCGCGAGCGCCCTGGTGGCCCGCAGCAACGATCCGGCCCTGACACAGGCCTGGATGTTCGTGGTGCTGGCGGTCATCATGGTCCTGCTGATCCCGCTGGCCTGGACCGTGCCGGAGCATCATGGCAGCTGGTAAACGGCCTGGGTATGCTCGGGTGACCGGGCGCTGACGTAGGACGGGCTGGATGACGACGATCGCCGACGTGGACTCGATCGCGCAGCTGCGGTCCAGCTTGCTCCGGATCTCCCGGCGTATCGACCGGCAGGTCTCGCCGGGCGGCGCCCTGACCAACACCGAGGTGGCCGTGCTGGGCACCATCGCTACCCGCGGCCCGCTGGGCCTGGGCGAGCTGGCCAGCTACGAGGGCATCAACCGCACCATGCTCTCCCGCGTGATCGGCAAGCTCGAGGCCGCCGAGCTCATCCGGCGGCAGTCCTCCATCACCGACCGGCGGGCCATCGAGGTGGTGGTGACCCGCAAGGGCGCCCGGCTGCGCGAGCGGCTGATGGCGGCCCGGGACCGCCTGCTCGCCGAACGGCTGGCCGAGCTCCCGCCTACGACCGTCACCGCCCTGTTCGAGGCCGTTCCCGCCCTGGACGCGCTAGCCGAGGTGCTGGAGCCGCGCCCCTAGCCGCGGCTGGCTGGCTCTGGCTGGTTAGCTACTGCGCAGGCAACCGGCGTGAAATATCTCGGCAAACCCTGGCACGTACGGTCCGGCCATGGCCAGTACGCGGTGCGTAACCAAGCAGCTGACGTGCGCCCATTGCGGCGAGATCTTCGCGGACGCCTTCTACCGCCCGCGGACCGGGACCCTGGTCATCACCTCGCTGGCCGACCGGCAGCAGCTGATGCCGCTCACGACCGGGTTCGAGCTCCAGCTGGCCCAGCAGAAGCTGACCTGCGGCCCAGACGGCGAGGGGGCCGACGCCCAGCGCCGGGCCGAGTTCATCGGCCACCATGTGGGCGAGCGGATCTACGACCTGCTCTGCCGCCGCAGCCACTCCAACCTGGCCACCGCCCCGCAGATCACCCGGGCCCTGCGGCGCTCCCCTGGCCGGTGGGTCAGCCTCACCGCGTAGCAAACGGCGCAGGGGACATCAGCGCAGGGGAAATTCGGTGGTGCCGCGCTCGTCGTCCGGGCGCGGGCCGAAGATCTGGCGCTGCGACTCCTCGATCGGGACGTCGTTGATGCTGGCCTCGCGACGGCTCATCAGGCCGTCCTCGTCGAACTCCCAGAGCTCGTTGCCGTAGCTGCGCCACCACTGGCCTTGCGCGTCGTGGGATTCGTACTGGAACCGGACCGCGATCCGGTTCCCGAAGAACGACCACAGGTTCTTGCGCAGCGCATAGTCGAGCTCGCGGTTCCACTTGGCGGTCAGGAAGGCGATGATCTCGTCCCGGCCGGTGACAAAGGTGTCCCGGTTGCGCCAGACCGAGTCGGGCGTGTAGGCACCCGCCACCCGTTCCGGATTACGGCTGTTCCAGGCGTCCTCGGCGGCTTGGACCTTGGCCCGGGCGCTGTCGAGGTCGAACGGCGGCAGCGGCGGACGTTGTTCGTGACTCATGACGGTATAGCCTGCAGGTCATGTCCGGTATCTGGCCAGCGGTCTCCTACGAAAACTGGCGTGAGACGTGCGACACGTTGCATGCCCACACCCAGGTCCTGGGCAAGCTGGCGGCCAATCTGGCGCCGCCCGAGCCGCAGCTGCAGCACGCGGCGCTGCGGCTGACCGCCCGTGGCTGGGAGACGGCGCCGCTGCCCGCCCCGGACGGTTCCGGCTCGCTGGTCGTGCTGCTGGACCTGCGGGTGCACGAGGCGGTGGTGGAGCACAGCGACGGCCGCACCGAGCGCATCCGGCTCACCCCGAACCGGCCGGTCGGCACGGTCACCCGGGAGGTGCTGGCCGCGGTGCGGAGCCTGGGCGGCCCGGTGGAGATCGACCCGACGCCGCAGGAGGTCCCCTGGCAGGTGCCGCTGGACGCCGACACCGAGCATGCCACCTACGACACGGCCCAGGTGGCGGACTACTTCGCCGCAGCGACCCAGGTGGCGCTGGTGCTGGCCGCGTACCGGGCGCCCTATCGCGGCCGCTCTACCCCGGTCAACGCCTGGTGGGGCTCGTTCGACCTGGCCGTGAACCTGTTCTCCGGGCTACCGGCCCAGCCACCCTCGGCCGACTTCATCATGCGCAACGCGATGGACTCCCAGGAAGTCGCGGTCGGCTGGTGGCCGGGCGACGCCCGCTACGGCAAGGCGGCGTTCTACGCCTACGCCCATCCGGCTCCGCAAGGCTTCGACAAGATGAGCCTGTCCCCGGCGGCGGCACGCTGGGATGGGACGCTGGGTGAGTACATCCTGGACTGGGACGACGTGCGGACCGCGGCCGACCCACACGCGACCGCGCTCGAGTTCGCCCGTTCGGCCTTCCAGCATGCCTGCCAGGTCTGCGGCTGGGACGCCGGCCTGGCCGGAAGCGCCGAAGGTAACCCGCCCCCGCTTAGATGAGGATCGCGGACCTGAAGCTGCTGGCGGCGTTCCCGCCGGACAGGCCCGGTGCCAGCCCGGCCGCGTGGCTCGAGGCCGTGGGCGGCACCGCCGACCTGTCCGACCGGGGCCAGCGCGACCAGCTGCGCCGCTGGCTGAATAAGTGGGGCTGCCGGCTGGGCTACCCGCCGCCCGGCGCGCCCGACCTGTTCTCCGACGGCCTGGCCGCCTGGTGGGCCGGCCCGGGCGCCACCCTGCCGGACGCACCGCTGGCCGAGCTGAGCGACGAGGCCATCGGGGCGCTGGCCGACGGCTACGCCGACCTGGCCACGCGGCCCGCCGTGGCGGTCACCCGGGGCGGCGTCCCGGCCGGGTTCCGCAGCGTCGGCCCGACGGCCACGTCCAAGGCGCTGTACTTCCTGCGGCCGCAGACCGTGCCGCCCTGGGACGCTGCGGTCGCCAAGGGCACCGTGGGCGGCACCTCGCGGGACCACTTCGCGGCGCACCTGGCCGCGGGGCGAGCCTGGGCCCGGGACGTGCTGGACGAGGCCGAACGGGCGGGTGTCGACGACATCGCCGGATACGTGGGGCAGCCTGGGGCTTCGCTGGCCCGGTTGCGGGACGAGTGGCTCCTGCTTACCGTCCCCCGGGTTGGCCCTAGATGAGGTGGTGCGGGTTGCATGGGGCGCGCTCCGGCCCGAAACTGGCAGCATGGTGACGGATGCGGAGTTTGACCAGCTGACCGAGTTGCTGCGGGATTTCATCCGGCGCGAGGTAATGCCGGCCGAGGCAGCCATCGATGAGACCGACGAGATCCCGGCGCGGATCATCAGCCAGGCCAAGGAGATGGGCCTGTACGGCTACGCGCTGCCGGCCGAATACGGCGGCCTGGGCCTTTCGGTCGGGCAGCAGGTGCGGCTGACCATGGAGCTGGGCTACACCAGCCCGGCGTTCCGGTCGCTGTTCGGCACGAACAACGGGATCGCCGGCCAGGTCCTGGTCATGGCCGGCACCGACGAGCAGCGCAAGCAGTGGCTGCCCCGGCTGGCCTCCGGCGAGGTCGTGGCGTCGTTCGCGCTGACCGAACCAGATGCGGGCTCGGACCCGAGCATGCTGCGGACCTCCGCCCGGGCGGAGGGTGGCGGCTGGGTCATCGACGGGCTCAAGCGCTACATCACCAACGCCCCCGCGGCCGACGCATTCATGGTGTTCGCGCGTACCGACCCGGACGCCCCGGCCAGCAAGGGGATCGGGGTCTTCATCGTGCCCGCGCGGGCGGACGGGGTCTCCGTGGCGGCCAAGGACCACAAGATGGGCCAGGCCGGGGCCTGGACCGCCGACGTCTCGTTCAGCGACGTGCGGGTGCCGGCCGACGCGCTAGTCGGCGAGGCGGCGCAGACCGGTTTCGCCACGGCCATGCGGAGCCTCGCGCACGGCCGGCTGATCATCGCGGCGATGTGCGTCGGCGTCGCGGCCCGGCTCATCGACGAGAGCGTCGCCTACGCGAAGGAGCGCACCCAGGGCGGCCACCCGATCGGCGAGTATCAGCTGATCCAGGCCATGCTGGCCGACTCGCAGACCGAGTACCTGGCCGGCCGCGCCCTGGTGCTCGACGCCGCGGCCCGATACGAATCCGGGGAGGACCAGCGGCTGGCGCCGTCCGCGGCCAAGTACTTCACCAGCGAGGCGGTCGGGCGGATCGCGGACCGGGCGGTGCAGATCCACGGAGGTTCGGGGTACATCCGCGGGATACCGGTTGAGCGGCTGTATCGCGACGTGCGCCTGTTCCGGATCTACGAGGGCACGAGCCAGATCCAGCAGTTGGTGATCGCCCGGCAGATGCTCCGGTAGGGCTGGCAGGGGCTCTGCTGGGGGCGCGGGGCTCCGCTGGCGGCCCAGGTGGGGCGCGCGGGGCTCTGGTGGGGGCGCCAGGTGGGGCGCGCGGGGCTCCGGTGGGACGCGCGGATTTTTAATGGCGTGGATGCCGCGTTGGGGTAGCTAGAGC
>JBAPYC010000465.1:0-11417 GCA_049284535.1 Streptosporangiaceae bacterium | reverse complement strand
GCCCCGAACGAAGCCAGCACGATCCCCGCGGCCAGCGCGGCGATCGGCCAGCGGCCGGCCCGTGATCGGGTCAGCACGCGCGGCGGCGCCGCGCAATTGCTGCCGAGCCAGCCAGCACCAGCAGCCCGCCCGCGGTTGCGGCCAGGGCGAACGGCCAGGCCGGGACGGCTGGATCGGCACCCAGGCCGCCACTGCCGGCCTGCGCGCCCGAGGGCATCCCGCCCAGCGGGTACTGCTGGGTCACGGCGGCCAGCGTGTGCCCGGAGGCTGAGCCGATCGCGTACACGACCGTGGCCATGCCCGCGGTCACCGGCACGTTCACCGGGCCGAGCACGGCCGCGGTCTGCCCGGTCAGGGTGACCTTGGCGCTGACCGTCCCGGCCGGGACGGTCAGAGCCTGCTGCTGGCCATTGGCCAGGCCGCTGATGGCCTTGGTCGTCCCGGCGTAGACGTCCACGGCCGGGGCGGCGGCCGTGTGCCGCACGACCAGCCGTCCCTGGCCCGAGCCGGCCGCGGCGGTGTCGTTCACGAACGGGGTCAGCGCGGGCTTGCCCGCCGCGGTCAGGTCAGCCACGATGGTCAGGTTGGCCCCGGCCGGCACCTGCTCGGTCGCGGCCAGGATCGGGGCACTGCTGGCGGCAGCCCCGGCCTTGCGGACGTCGATGGTGTAGCTCCCCGCGGGCAGGCTCAGCGGGCTGGTGACGGTCTTGAATGTGAAACCGGACAGGATCTTCTTGTCGTTGGCGTACACGTCGACCGGGGTGTTCGGGATGCCGTGCACAATAGTCACGGTGGCCGTGCCCGCCGCCGCATGCGCGGGCGCCGCCACCGCCGCTCCGGCCGCCAGGCCGAGCACCGCGGCCGCTATACCGAGTCCTAGCTTGGGCATTCGCATCTGAAAGCTCCATATCGCTGAGGGGTCGTCAGGTTGATGCCGGCGCCCCTTCTACGCGACCGCCTGCTCATTCAGATGCACTCAGCTCGCGGTGGCTGCATCCAGTCCCGGGCTGGCTTCGCCTGGGTCGCCGGGCCGCAGCTGGCGCAGGAGGCCGGTACGACCTGCGCGATAATCCGGACATCGACTGGATGCGCGGCCGGTGTCTCCCCGGGTCAAGAACGCGCTGGAGCCCGGGCGGGAGGCCCGGTCCGAGGCCCCGTAGTTACTGGTTCCGGCCGGGCTGCGGCTGCCATGGCGCGAGGACCCCGGCCGGTAAAGGTCGGATCATAGGAACTAAACAACACCGCTTGTGGGCCGCGAGCAGACGATGTCTTGATATTGATCGGATCAATCGGTTAGGCTGCGCAGCGCTGGACGTTGTTCGGACCTGGGTCACAGCACGGGCGCGCCATCGCGGGGCTGGGCCAGGAAGCCCACGCTGGTCACCCCCGACGGCGTGACGTCACCGACCGCAATGAGGTTCGTCTCATGCCGCTTGCCGTCACCCCTGCCCGCGGTGAGGTGCGGACGTGAGCGGGACGGTTGACAGCCATGTTCATCTGTGGGACCTCAGGCACACACCGCAACCGTGGATGACGCAGGAGCACGCTGCCATCGCCCGTCCGTTCGGCCCTGGCGACCTGAAACCCCTGATGGATCAGGAAGGGATCGACGCCGCCGTCGTCGTGCAGGGAGCGTGCCTCGACTCTGACACGGACTATCTCTTCGCCGAGGCAGACCGCCACGACTGGATCGCGGCGGTGACCGCCTGGCTCTGCCTGGACCAGCCGGGCCGCGCGCGCGAGCGCCTGGACGAGCTCGCGACCAGGCCGAAGTTCCGGGCCGTCCGGCACCTCGTCCACAACGAGCCGGACGCGCACTGGCTGACCCGCGGCGATGTCACCGAGAGCCTCGGCCTGCTCGAGGCGCGGGACGTCATCCTGGAGGTCCCGGTGGTCTTCCCCCGCCACTTCGACGATGTCGCCGCGGTGGCCAGGCGCTTCCCCGCGCTGCGCATCGTCATCGACCACCTCGGGAAGCCGCCGATCGGAACGAGCGCGCTGCCCCGCTGGGAAGCACTGCTCAGGGACGTCGCCAGGCACCCGAACGTGATGGCGAAGATCTCCGGGCTGAACACGACCGTGGCCCACGCGGATTGGTCCGCGGCGGACTGGACCCGGCCGGTGGAGGTGGCTCTGGAAAGCTTCGGGCCGGATCGGCTGATGTGCGGCAGCGACTGGCCGGTCGCGCTGCTGAACGGAGATTACGCCCGGGTCTGGGACGCTACCCGCAAGGTGGTCCAGGTGGTGGCGCCCGGCTGCGCCGGGGCCCTCTTCGGCTCAAACGCGCGCCGGATCTATCAGCTGGACGTTCCCTTACGCCGCGGGATGGCTGAAAGGTCAGATGCGGCCGAGAGCAGGCCAGGCAGCTCGGCGGCCGCAAAGATCGGATGACACAGACGTATCCGTTTGGTGTCAGTGCAGAAATGATGGATTACACCCATTGACATCGTCCATACATCCGATCTATTTTCCTGGCACACGGCACTCCGGGTATCTGTCCCGCCGCCCGCACCGACGCCCGCCGCGGACCTGGAAAGCGCCCTAGGAGGTTCCCCATGAGTTTTCGCAGACGCCCGGGCGTGGGTACCTCCCGCGCCGTCGTCGCCGCCGGCGCTATCGCCGCGGCCACCCTGATTGCCGCCTGCAGCTCGAGCAGCTCGAGTTCCGGCGCCACGTCAACCAGCTCGGCCAAGGCTGCCGGGCCGACCGCGATCGGGGTGGATCTCACCTACAACAACACGGCCTTCTGGTCCGCGTATATCAACTACGAGACCCAGTACGCGGGGCAGCTGCACATCCACATGATCGGCCCGCTGCTCGCCGGGGCCAACGCCAACCTGCAGAACACCCAGATCGAGAACCTGGTCAACGAGGGCGCCAAGGCGATCATCGTGAACCCGGAGACGGCGACCAGCCTCGGGCCGGCCATCGCCTATGCGGCCGCCCACCACGTGCAGCTGGTGTCCGTCGACACCATCGTCGGCGCTGGCAAGGTGTACATGGTTGTCCGCGCGTCCAACACGCAGTACGGCCAGGACGCCTGCGCCGAAATCAGCTCCAAGGTCAAGTCCGGCTACGTGCTTGACCTCGAGGGCGACCTGACCTCCTCCAACGGTGCCGACCGGACCAACTCCTTCAACCAGTGCATGGCGGCCAACGACCCGGGCGTGCACATCCTCAAGGACCCGACGACCTGGACCGAGGCCACGGCGGTCACCGACGCGCAGAACGCGGTGAACGCCTACGGCAGCCAGCTCAAGGCGATCTACTCGCAGTGGTCCAGCCCGGACACCGGCATCATCCCGCTGCTGAAGTCCAAGGGCCTCACCGGCAAAGTGATGGTCATCAGTGACGACGGGGTGCCGTTCGAGATGTGCGACATCTCCAAGGGGACGCTGAGCGCCTCCCAGTCCCAGCCCGCCAACCTGTACGCCTACTGGGCGCTGAAGTACGCGCTGGACGCGGCCCAGGGCGTCAAGCTGAGCGCGGGCCAGCCGGGCGGCGGCGCTCCCAAGCTGGCGATGGTCAGTTTCGCGGGCGACAGCAACCTGGGCGACCCGATCGTGCCGCCGTTCGTCACCAAGACCACGCAGACGCTGACCGTCACCCCGGTCGACGGCCTGTCCGGGTCGGTGGCCACCACGCCGGTCAGCGACTCGACGCTCTGGGGCAACGTGTACGGGAACGCGCACGGCGGCGTCTGCAGCGCCTCGGCCTGATGCGCATGAACGATCCGGACGGTCCCGCCGCGCTGGCCACCATCCCCCCGATGGCCAGCGCGGCGGGCATCCACAAGCGATTCGGCAGTACGCACGCGCTGCGCGGCGTCGGGCTGAGCCTGTATCCCGGCCGCTGCCTCGGCCTGGTCGGCCGCAACGGCGCAGGCAAGTCCACGCTGGTCTCTATCCTGTCCGGCATCACCGCCCAGGACGAGGGCGAGGTGCTGTTCGACGGGCAGCCCGCGCCTTCGCTCGGCGATATCGCCGCCTGGCGCGGGCGCATCGCGACCGTGTTCCAGCACTCCATGGTGGTACCTGACCTGACCGTGGCGGAGAACGTCTTCCTTGGCCGCCAGCCGCATCGCCGCGGCCTCCCGAAGAGCCTCGGTGTCGTCGACTGGCGCCGGATGCGCGAGCAGGCCAGGAAGGTCATGACCGACTGGGGCTTCGACGTGAGCGCCGACGCCCCCTGCGCCAGCCTCACCGTCGAGCAGCGCCAGGTCGTCGAGATCACCCGGGCGCTGGCCGCGGGTACCCGCTGCCTGCTGCTCGACGAGCCCACCGCGGCCCTCGAGCGCGGCGCAGTGCTGCGCCTGTTCGAGCGCATCCGCCAGCTGCGCGACGCCGGCGTGGCCATCATGTACATCTCCCACCATCTGGAGGAGGTATTCGAGATCTGCACCGATGTCGCCGTGCTCAGGGACGGCGAGCTGGTGCTGACCGCCCCGATGACCGAGGTGACCAAGGACGGCCTGGTCACCGCCATGGTAGGAGAAAAGAAAAAAGATCATCACCCCGAACGGGCCGTGGTATCAGCCCCGGCACCCGGGCTTGGTCCCGCGCAGTCACCCGGCCGGACGGGCGCCGCGGACCTGGTTGTCACCTCGGTCACGATGGTGTCCACTGGTGTGCGCCTTTCCGGTGTCTCGCTGAGGGTCCGCGGCGGCGAGCGGGTCGGCCTCACCGGGCTGCGCGGCTCGGGGGCGACCACGCTTGCCAGGATCGTGGCCGGGGCGGCCGCCCGGGACGCGGGCGAGGTGCGCTTCGGTGGCCACGTGCTCGCTGCTGGCGACCGGGCCGCGGCGCTGCGGGCCGGCATCGGATACATCCCGGAAGACCGGCAGGCGGATGGTTTCGTGCCGCTGCTCGGCGCGGCCGAGAACATCGCGATG
This sequence comes from Streptosporangiaceae bacterium, assembly GCA_049284535.1. Taxonomy (GTDB): domain Bacteria; phylum Actinomycetota; class Actinomycetes; order Streptosporangiales; family Streptosporangiaceae; genus Palsa-504. The sequence goes on along the minus strand of JBAPYC010000465.1, from coordinate 6,526 downwards.
ACGATCACCGACCGGATCGCCCGGGCCGGATTCGTCAGCCCGAGGCGCCGCGAGGAACGCACGGCACCGCTGGCTCAGCGGCTCTCACTGGTGTCGTCCGGGCTCAGCCAGCCGGTCCGGGAGCTGTCCGGTGGCAACCAGCAGAAGGTGACGGTCGCCCGCGCCCTGGCCAGCGATCCGGCGCTGATCGTAGCCATCACCCCAACCCGCGGCGTGGACGTCGCCTCCAAGGAACTGCTGCTCGCCGAGCTTGACCGGATCACCTCGGAAACTACAGCGAGCCTGCTGCTCGCCAGCGACGAGCTTGACGACCTGGCCATCTGCGACCGCGTGCTGGTGCTCGTGCGCGGCGAGATCTTTACCGAGTTCACCGAGCCGCCCTTCGACCGCGAGGCCCTGATCGCGGCTACCGAAGGGCTGGGAGACGCTTAATGAGCGAAATCAAGGACGGCCTGGCGACGCTCGCCGCGGATGTCGAGTCGGCGCTCACCCGCAGGCGGAGCAAGAGCGCCGCAGCCATATCGTGGCTGCGCGAGGCTGCTCTGCTTCCGGTGCTGGCGGTGCTCATCATCGTGGGCGCGCTCCTGAACAGCCATTTCCTGACGGTCTCGAACCTCACCGGGATCGGCCAGCAGATCTCCGCGCTCGGCGTGGTGGTGGTGGGCGAGTCGCTGATCCTGCTGATCGGCGGCATGGACCTCTCGCTTGAGGCCACCTACGGGCTCGCGCCGATGGTAGCGGTGTGGCTGCTCGTGCCGGCGGCGGACTTCGGCGACGGGCTGCTGCTCAATCCCTTCCTCGGCATCGCCATCGTGCTGGCGGTCGGCGTAGCGGTCGGGTTCGTCAACGCGATGCTGATCGTCAAGGGCAGGCTGAACGGCTTCATCGTCACGCTCGGCATGACGATCCTGCTCGCGGGCATCCAGGACGGCATCGTCAAGGGGCAGTCACCGTTCAACTTGCCCAGCGCGTTCAGCTATCTCGGTGCGGCGAATATCGGAGCCATCCCGGTCTCGCTGATCGTCGCGGCGCTGATCTTCATCGCCGCCGGGCTGTTCCTGCGCTATCACCGGGCCGGCCGGGCCATCTACGCCATCGGCGGGAACCGCGAGGCGGCGCGGGCCGCCGGGATCAAGGTGAACCGGGTGCGGATCGGCGTCTACGTGGCCGGCAGCGTGCTGGCCGCGATCGGCGGCCTGATGGAGGCGGGCCGGGTGTCGTCGGTGGCGAGCACCCAGGGATACGGCGAGGGCATCATCTTCGCGGTGTTCGCCGCCGCGGTCATCGGCGGCGTCTCGCTGCAAGGCGGCCGGGGCAACATGGTCGGCGCGGCCTCCGGCGTGGTACTGCTCGGTGTGGTGCAGAACATCCTGGACCTGGAGAACGCCCCGAACTACTGGATCGACGCGATCGACGGCGCCGTCATCTTGCTCGCGCTGGGGCTAGCCCGCGTCATCGGCGGCGAAGCGAGTGCCGAATGACCAAGATAACCGGCTTCCAGACCTTTGACGTGCGATTCCCCACCTCCAGGACGCTGGCCGGGTCGGACGCGATGAACCTGGCCCCCGACTACTCCGCCGCCTACCTTGTCATCCGGACGGACGCGCCGGATCCCGCGCTCTCGGGCCACGGGTTCGCGTTCACGATCGGCCGGGGTAACGACGTCCAGCTCGCGGCGATCCGCCTGCTCGAGCCGTTCCTGGCCGGCCAGGACCTGGACGAGATCCTCGCCGACCTCGGCGGCCTCGGCCGGCGCATGGTCAGCGACAGCCCGCTGCACTGGCTCGGCCCGTCCTGCGGTGTCATGCATATGGCCACCGGCGCGGTGCTCAACGCGTGCTGGGACCTGGCTGCCCGCCGGGCGGGCAAGCCGCTGTGGCTGCTGCTCGCCGAGATGAGCCCGCAGGAGATCACCGAGCTGGTCGACTTCCGCTACCTATCCGACGCGCTCACCCCGGACGAGGCGCTGGCCATGCTCGAGCGCGGCGCGGCCGGGCGGCCCGGGCGGATCGCCACGCTCCGCCGGGACGGTTACCCTGCCTACTCGACCGGTCCCGGCTGGCTCGGCTACTCGGACGAGCGGCTGGCCGCGCTGTGCGCCGAGGCCGTCGCCGAGGGCTTCACCCAGGTGAAGATCAAGGTCGGCGCGGCGCTTGAGGACGATAAGCGCCGGTTCGCGATCGCCCGGGAGGTGGTGGGCGACGGCATCGGCATCGCCATCGACGCGAACCAGGTCTGGGACGTGCCAACCGCGATCGCCTGGATCCGGGAACTGGCACCTTTCCAGCCCGCCTGGGTCGAGGAGCCGACGGCGCCCGAGGACATCCTCGGCACGGCCGCCATCCGCCGGGGCGTGCGCCCGGTCAAGGTGGCGACCGGCGAGCATGTCGCCAATCCGGTCATGTTCAAGCAGCTGCTGCAGGCCGGAGCCCTGGACGTGCTGCAGATCGACGCGTGCCGCGTGGCCGGGGTGAACGAGAACATCGCCAACCTGCTGCTGGCCGCCAAGTTCGGCGTGCCGGTCTGCCCGCACGCGGGCGGGGTCGGGCTCTGCGAGATCGTCCAGCACCTGTCGATGTTCGATTACGTGGCCGTGTCCGGCACGGCCGACGGCCGCCGGATCGAGTGGATCGACCATCTGCACGAGCACTTCGCCGCCCCCGCCAGGGTCACGGACGGCAGGTACCGCGCGCCGCTGGCGCCGGGGGCATCCACCGAGATCCTGCCGCAGTCGCTGGCGGAGTACACCTATCCGTCGGGCCCGGCGTGGCGCAACGGCGGGTTGCCCTGACCGTGGCTCTGCTGCTGAACAGCGGCTCGCTGGGCCCCCTTCCGCTCGTCTTCGGCGGCGGGTCCATCGGCGGCCTCTTCGCGCCGGTCAGCGCGGAGGAGGCCGCGCAGACGCTCGAGGCCGCGTGGGAAGCGGGAATCCGGGTCTTCGATACCGCGCCGCACTACGGGGTCGGGCTGTCCGAGCAGCGCATCGGCGAGTTCCTGGCGGGCAGGCCCCGGGACGAGTTCACCGTGTCCACCAAGGTGGGGCGGCTCCTGGTGCCCGCGACCGGGTCCGTGGACGGGGCCGAGGAGTTCTACGGAACCCCGTCCCTGTCCCGGGTGCGGGATTACAGCCGGGACGGCGTGCTCGCCTCACTCGAAGCAAGCCTGCGGCGGCTGCGGCTGGACCGGGTGGACATCGCGCTCATCCATGACCCGGACGACTTCATGGACGCGGCACTTGATGACGCGTACCCAGCGCTGGCGGACCTGCGGTCACAGGGCGTCGTGGGTGCCATCGGTGCCGGGATGAATTCCGCGGCTCCGCTGGCCTGGCTCGCCGAGCGCTGTGACCTGGACTGCGTGCTGGTGGCCGGCCGGTACACGCTGCTCGACCGCTCGGCGGCGGACAGCCTGTTCCCGCTGTGCCTCCAGCGCGGGATAGCGGTGCTGGCCGGCGGAGTGTTCAACAGTGGCATCCTGGCCGACCCGCGCGCAGGCGCGCGCTACGACTATGCCCCGGCCCCGGCCGCCGTGGCGGCCCGCGCTCGCCGGATGCGCGACGCCTGCGCCAGGTACGGTGTCCCGCTGGCCGCGGCGGCGCTGCGCTTCACCCTGCGCGACCCGGCTGTCACGGCCGCCGTGGTCGGCGCCCGCGCCCCGGCGGAAATCCTCAGCGACGTCTCCTGTCTGTCCGCGCACATACCGGGCGCGCTATGGGCCGAGCTGGAAAGTCTTTAGAAATTTCGCGTGTGCGCTCGATAGTGATTGCGGGGAGCGCAGGTTCCCTGACCGAAACGGTGTCCGTCCCGCTCATGGCACCGAGGCCAGCCACTGCTCCACGCCGGCGATGTGCACCGTCGCCCAGGACCTGGCGACCTCCGGCTCGTGGGCGGCGAGCGCGTCAAGGATGGAGCGGTGCTCGGCCAGCGTCTGTGAGCGCGCGCCGGTCTGGGTGAGGCCGCGCCAGACCCGGGCACGGGTCGTCGGCCCGGACATCGACTCCACCAGCGAGGAGAGCACCGAGTTGCCCGAGCAGGCCACGATCCGCCGGTGGAACTCCAGGTCGTTCGCCACCAGTTCCTCCGCGGCCGGATCGGGCCCGATGCTGTCGAGCAGGGAGCGCAGGCTGTCAGCTTCGGAGTCGGTGATCCGCTCCGCCGCCATCGCGGTAGCGGCAGGCTCCAGGATGCGCCGGACGCGGAGGAACTCGAGCAACGTGTCGTCCCGGTGGAAGTCGACAATGAAGCTCAGCGCCTCGAGCAGCAGTCGGGGTTCCAGGCTGGTCACGTAGGTCCCGTCGCCGCGTCGCACGTCGAGGATGTTCACCATTGACAGCGCGCGCACCGCCTCGCGCAGGGAGCTGCGTGACAGGCCGAGGTCAGCGGCCAGGTCCGCTTCGCGCGGCAGCCGGTCGCCCGCGTGCAGCGCGCCGGACGTGATCATAGCCTTGACCTTCTCGATCGCCTCGTCAGTTACCGCCAAGGCATCGCACCCGCCTCCCTGCCCCATTCACGCCGCCCACCAGCCCGCTATCTTCCGCCCTTTTAGATCCGATGTTTGCCCCGAGTATGGCATACCGTCGAGCCGGGGTTTTGAGGCGGCAGCTGATACCAGCTGACCGCTGGCCTGGTCACCGGGGCCCGGTCGGGTGGACGACGGCGCAGCTCATGCCGTACGCCGACCATCTGCTTGCCCGCCGGCTTCGCCTCCTGCGCCACCGATCCTCTTCTATGACGCTACGCACCGGCACCACCGAAAGTCCGACATAACCGTCGTGAGATAGACCCGTGGGCTAGGCGCTCGGGATGATGGGTGGCGCGGCTGCCGTTGCCGGAGCATTCGGGCCTGCCATTCGCATCAGAAAGCTCCATATCGCTGAGGGGTCGTCAGGTTGATGCCGGCGCCCTTCTACGCGACCGCCTGCTCTTTCAGATGCACTCAGCTCGCGGTGGCCTGCGCTGAGGACTTCACGGTGAGAGTTCGCTCGGTGAGACCAGGCCGTGATGGATAACAGGAGTACGGCAATCTGCGACCAGCGGCGGAGACGGACGCATCCACGCGGTCACCGCGGCGGTCGTGGGCGCGCGGAGAGCTGGAATCGCTCTCCCTTTACGCTCACTGTTTCGGCTGGCCCGCGAACAGCACGGCCAGCGCACTGAACGGGTGCAGCTCAGTGATCTCGAACTCGATGACACTCGCGGCGGCCAGCGGAAGGGCCGCCAGCGCTACCTCGGCTTCCTGGGCGGATGCTGCCTCCAGCACCAGGATCGCACCCGGCCCGCCGGGCGAGTACATTTCGCGCACCACGCCGTCGCGGTACAGCGCCCACAGCGCCCGCATCTCCGCCTCGGCGAGGCGGGCAATCTCCGCACGGACATCGGCGCCCTTTCGCGCACGGCCGACCGCCAGCAGCTTCATGACCACTCCTTCGGGGATGTCTGTATCGGGAAAGCGCCCCCCGGCGGACGGCGCCTCATCGCCACCTGTTGGGCCAGGGTCACCATCGGCGGCGTCCTGGCCGGGCGAAGTGGCTAGGCTCGGTGGGCGTGGACATCGAGCTGCGGCACCTTCGGTATTTCATCGCCGTCGCCGAGGAGGGCAGCTTCACCGCCGGTGCCCGCCGGGTGCACGTCGCCCAGCAGGTGCTGAGCACCCAGATCCGCCAGCTGGAGACGGCACTCGGGGTGATGCTGCTGGACCGGACGGGACGTGGCATCCGGCTGAGCCCGGCCGGGGAAGCCTTCCTGGACGCCTCCCGGGTGGCGCTGCAGGCTTTCGGCAACGCCGTGGCGTCCGCGCGCAACGCCGCCGATGCACTCGACGGCCGGCTGCGGGTCGGCCTGCACGTCGCCGCCTCCGGCGACCTGCCGTCGCAGATCCTGGCCCGCTTCGCGCAGCGCCACCCGGGCCTGGCGCTGCCGCTACGCACGTTCGACCTCGATCAGCCCGCCGCCGGGCTGCTGGACGGCAGTTCCGATGTGGCGTTCATCCGCGCCCCGGTCACCGCCGACGGTATCGCCTCGGTCGTGGTCAGCTCCGAAGAGCGGGTCTTCGTTCTCCCCGCCCGCCATCCGCTCGCTTCCCGTCCGGCGCTGACCCTTGACGACGTTGCCGGGCAGGCCTGGATCGCGGCCGCCCCCGCCCGCGACGGGAGTCCGCCGGCCGCCTGGCGAGACGACTGGCTGGTCGTTCCCCGCCCCGGCGGGGAACAGCCCGTCGTGGGAGCGGTCGCCGCGACCCTGGATGAATGGCGGGAGCATGTGGCGGCCGGGCGGGGCATCAGCTTGTGCCCGGCGGCATCGGAGCGGTATTACGCCCGGCCCGGCATCGCGTTCGTCCCGGCCCGGCAGGTGCCCCTGACCCGCACGCACCTGGCCTGGCGCGCGGGTGACCAGCGGGCCGTGATCGCCGCCCTGGCCACCTTCGCAGCGGACGGTGGTGCCGGGCCGACCCGGGCTGCCGGCCAACGGCCGGCCACCTAACCCGAAATGGCGGCAACGGCCGCCTCTGCGATGGCACGGTCCTCGGC
>JBAPYC010000464.1:0-20445 GCA_049284535.1 Streptosporangiaceae bacterium | reverse complement strand
GCAGCTGGGCGCGCAGGCCGGTCCCGGTGGCCCGGTGCGCGAGGTCGACCTCGACCTCGGTGACCCGCAGGCCCTGGCGCAGCAGGTCGATAGTGAGCGCGGTCTCCACCCCCCAGCCGCGGGCCAGCGGACGCGCCGCCTCGAACGCCGCCCGGGTCAGGCAGCGCTGCCCGTTCAGCGGCTGGGCCGGCCGCCAGCCGGTGGCCCGCTGGATACCCGCCCCGGACAGCCCGGTGACCAGCCCGTGACCACCAAGCTTCACCGTGGCGGCGAACACCGCGATCGTCATGTCGGCCGTGCCCGCCAGCACGCCTCCGGCGAGCGGGCCGGCCTGCGCGGCGGATTCGCCCAGGTCGGCGTCGAGGAACAGCAGGTGCCGGGGGCGTTCGCGCTGCTCGCGCTCGTCAACCAGGCTCACCGCGGTGGCACCGGTCTGCATCGCGGCCGCCTTGCCCCGGTTGCGGCCGTGCCGCAGCGAGATCGCGCCGGCCCGGCGGGCGATGACGCCGGTCCGGTCGGCCGAGCCGTCATCGACGACGACCACCAGGCCGACCTCAGGCAGCTCCGCCGCGGCCGTCACGGTCGCGGCGATCCGATCGGCCTCGTTGCGAGCCGGGATGACCACCGCGACGTCGCCGGTCCGGGACCCTGTTGACATGGGCCGATCCTAGGTCAACGAATCCCTGCTTGCCGCCCCGTCACCCGCTTCAGTTGGGCACAGCGGGCTTCGGCTGGCTCAGGTTCGTGCCGTCAACCAGGGTGAACACCGCGTCCAGCCCGGTCACCTGAAGGATCTTGCGCACCGCCGGCTTGGGGGAGGCGATCTCAAGCTCGCCGCCCCGCTCGCGTACCCGGCGCAGCAAGGAAAGCAGCACGTTCATGCCGGTCGAGTCGCAGAACTCCACGCCGGACATGTCGATCACAACCCGCGCGGGCATGCCATCGGCCAGCACGGCGGCCAGCTCGCTATGCAGCCGCGGAGCGGTATAGAGGTCGATTTCACCGGAAATGGTCACGATTGTGTGATCATCGTGAAATCGAGTTGAGACATTGAGCTCCACGTGCCAGACCCTATCGTGCCCGGGGCCAGGACGCCAGATAACTGCGCTGAGCGCAACCTTAGAGGTTCCTGCATAAGTTATCCGGAAGCGCCTTCGGCGGCCGCCACCGGGCCGCCCACGGCCGTCATCGCGGTGCCGCTTGGCTGCGCGGCTGGAACCCGCTGCACCGGTACCTCCGCCCACACGGTGGTGCCTTCCTCGCCGGTGCTGGCCCCCCAGCTCTGGGACAGCTTCTCCACGATCCGCAGTCCCCGGCCCCCGGTCGCGGACTGCGTGGGCTGGCCCAGCTCGGGGTGGGTCGGCCCGCCGCCGTCACTGACGGCAACCTCGACGCTGGCGGCCTCGATCCGCCAGGACACCCGGATCTGGGCCCCGGGCAGTGGCCCCGCGTGCCGCAGGGCGTTGCTGAACAGCTCGCTGACCACGAGCGAGACATCACAGGTGGCGGAGTCGTAGACGCCTGCGGCCTGAAGGTCGGTCACCAGGCGGCGGCGGGCCACGCCGACGCTTGAAGCCGCGAACGGGAGCAGCAGTACGCTCGCGTCAGTCACCTCCATGCCAAGCCCCAGCCCGTCTGTTCGACCTTCGACCGAACCCTTTACGAGCGGAAATGCCCCGCGAGCGCCGTCCGGAAACACGGGAGTACTTTAGATATCTGAACGGTAACGGCGTCCCAGCAGAAACCCTCGATGGCCACGGTCTCTGCCGCCGGCACGGTAACGTCTCTGCGTGAAGGTTGTCAGTGCATTCCGCCGTGCGCACGCCGCCCGGCGCGCCGTAGGCTCGCCCGCATGAGGGACCGCGCGCGTGATCAGGGCGGCCCGGGAACCCTGACCGATGAGCTGGTGCCCCCCGAGGCCGACCAGGAGGCAGGGCCGGGCGAGTCGCTGGCCGAGCTGGCCGCCCGTTATCAGCTGCGGCCCAGCGCGGCCCGGCCGGGCGTGTTTGCCTACGCCACCCAGCTCTGGGCGCGGCGGCACTTCATCCTGGGCTTCGCCACCGCCCGCAACGTCGCGATGTACACCGAGGCCCGGCTGGGCCAGCTGTGGCAGGTGCTGACCCCGCTGCTGAACGCCGCGGTCTACTACCTGATCTTCGGCATCATCCTGGACACCAGCCGCGGCGTGCCGAACTTCCTGGCCTTCCTGATCACCGGCATCTTCGTCTTCAACTTCACCCAGCGGACGTTCATCACCACGTCCCGGGTCATCACTGACAGCCTGCCGCTGATCCGGGCCCTGCCGTTCCCGCGCGCCTGCCTGCCGGTCGGGTACGTGCTGATCGAGCTCGAGCAGCTGCTCGTGTCGATGATCGTGCTCGCTGCCATCGTGCTCGGCACCGGCGAGCCGCTGACCTGGTACTGGCTGCTGGCCATCCCGGCGCTGCTGCTGCAGGCCGTGTTCAACATCGGGATGGGGCTGTTCCTGGCCCGGCTCGGTTCGGGGGCGGATGACTTCAGCCAGCTGATGCCGTTCATCGTCCGGGCCTGGATGTACACCTCGGGCGTGATGTACAGCATCTCGACCATCAGTACACTCCGGCACCACCCGACGATCAGCTACCTCCTGCAGATCAACCCGGCCGCGGTGTTCATCGATCTGGTCCGCAACGCCATCCTGGCCACCCAGCGGCAGTCCGCGCCAGGCAGCAAACCGTACAACGCGCGCATCTGCGACCTCTACTATCACAACAGCAAGCTGGTCTACGCCAGCGCGTACTGCCACGCCACGATCACCACTCCCGAGCTGTGGCTCTGGGGACTGGGCTGGGCGGTGGCCGCGCTGGTGATCGGGTTCGTGTACTTCTGGCAGGCGGAAACGAGGTACGGCCGTGGCTGAGGTCGCCGTGAACGAGACCGCTTCCACTCCGCCTTCCGGGGGAACCCGGGGCCAGCCCACCGTGGTCGTGGACAACCTGCACGTGGTCTACCGGGTCTACGGGGCCGGCGGCGACAAGGGCACCGCGGCCACCGCGCTCATGCGCGTGGTGAAGCGGCAGCGCCGCCCCTCGGTCCGCGAGGTCGAAGCCATCCGCGGCGTGTCCTTCGTGGTCAACCACGGCGACGCGATCGGGATCATCGGCCGGAACGGCTCCGGCAAGTCCACCCTGCTGCAGGCCATCGCCGGGCTGCTCCCGCCCGAGCAGGGCTGCGTCTACACCAGCGGCCAGGCCGCTCTGCTCGGGGTCAACGCCGCGCTGCTCGATGACCTGACCGGCGAGCGGAACGTGGTCCTGGGGTGCCTGGCCATGGGCATGACCCCGCAGGAGACCAAGGACCGCTACCAGTCCATCGTCGACTTCTCCGGCGTGGGCAACTTCATCGACTACCCCATGCGCACCTACTCCAGCGGCATGGCCCAGCGGCTGCGATTCTCGATCGCATCGGCCAAGAACCACGAGATCCTGATGATCGACGAGGCACTGGCCACCGGGGACGCGGCCTTCCGGGCCAAGAGCCACGAGCGGATCGTCGAGCTGCGGGGGGAAGCGGGCACGGTATTCCTCGTCGCCCACAACCTGGCCGAGATCGAGGCCAGCTGCAACCGGGTCATCTGGCTGGAAAAGGGCAAGATCATGCGGCAGGGCTACGACGTGCCCGCCATCGTCGACGAATACCTGGCGGCCACCGGCGGCGAGCCACGCAAGCGCGACAAGCCGTCGGAGAACCACCACGGCGCCGACTGAGCCCGAAGGCCGACTGAGCCCGAAGGCGGCCCAGTCCCGGCATGATGGCCCGGCATGATGGCCCGGCCTGGCTGATCACGTGCAGCCGGCCGGCCCGGAATGCTGGCTGGGCGCCGGCTAGGCCGCGGCGCTCGCGGGACGGAGCCGGAAGCATATAATCGTGCCGCCGGACGGCCGGGAGCTGGCGGTGACCTGGCCGTGCTGGGCCTCGGCGAGACGGCGGACGATGAACAGGCCGATGCCGACACCGCCGAACCGGCGGCGATCACCCGCCTCACCCTGGAAGAACCGGTCGAAGATGCGCTCGTGGTCGCCGGCCGCGATGCCGATGCCCTCGTCCTCCACGGTGATCTCGATCCAATTCCCCCCGCCGCCGTCGCCGGTCAGCTGAGCCCGGACGGTGACGGTGCCGCCGTCGGGCGAGTACTTGAAGGCGTTCTCAAGCAGCTGCCCCACGATGATGTCGGTGGCCATCGTGTCGCCGCTGGCCGGCGGCAGGTCACCGGGGATCTCGGCCACCACAGCGTGCTTGTCCGACAGCGGCTGGAAACCCGCGACCGCGCCGCGCAGCACCGCGGCCAGGTCGAACGGGCCGTTGGTCACGGGCAGCTGGTCCGCGCCGGCCCGCGAGCCGAGCAGCAGCTGCTCGACCAGCCGGCCGAGCGAGCCGGCCCGCTCTGCGATCGTGCGGACCGCGGCGCGGCGCTCGGAGTCCGCGAGCTGGTCCCACCGGCTCGCCAGCGTGCTGGCGAAGCCCTGCACCACGGTGATCGGCGTGCGCAGCTCGTGGCTCGTGGTGGCCAGGAACAGGTCCTTGGCTTCCTCCAGCTCCTTGGCCGCGGTCACGTCACGGAAGTCGATGACGGACTCGTCACCGTCGGCCAGGGAGGTGGCCAGGACGTCCAGCCAGCGGCCGTTGGCCAGCTTGTGCGTCAGCGTCGAGCCCGGCTCGGGCAGCGGGAACGGTGGCGGCCTGCCAATCACGTCCGGCGCGGGTGTCCCGGTGATCCGGTGCGCGGCTGGGTTCCACTGCCGCACCAGCCCCGATTCGTCCAGCACGGCGATGCCGTCCGCGCTGCCGTCGATGACGGCCCGCTCGTGGGCCCGCTGCCGGACCACCTCCTCGAACGCCATCGCGTTGGTCAGCGCCACTCCGGCGTGCCCGGCCAGCAGCTCCAGCAGCTCCAGCTCGACGTGGCTGAGCTTGCGCCTGCTGTACAGCGCGTACAGGGCGCCGTAAGGCCGGCCGGCCACGTGGGACAGGCTGAGCGCGATGGTGTGCAGGCCGGGCAGGGCCGACCAGATCAGGTCGTCGAAGCCACCCGATTCGCCGGTGGCCATCATCACCGTCTTGCCCGACCGCATCAGCTCGCCGACCAAGCTGGTGGACAGGGTGGCGGTCCGGCCGCGCAGCCGGGCGGGCAGCCCGGCGGTGCTGACGAGCCGGAGCATGTCGTCCTCGATGATCACGAAGCCGCCCGCGTCGGCGCTGGTCAGCTCGCGGAGGCTGGCCGCGATCCGGTCCAGGACCGATTCCAGGTCGCGCTGGGCGTTCATGTCGGCGACAACATCGCCGAGCCGGCGCACTACCCGGGCCCGTTCGGCCATGTAGTGCCGGGCCACCTCGTCCTCGCCGGTCTGGTGGCAGACGTTGACCCAGCCGGTCACCCCGCCGCTGGCGTCGATCAGCGCGCTGGTGTCGATCCGGACGTCGATGACCGTGCTGTCCTTGTGGATCCGGCGGGTGGCGAAGGAAATCTGGCCGCCGCCCCTGACCCGCTCCAGCACCGCATTGTGCTCGGCCTTCAGCTCCTGGGGGATGATCGGCGCCTCCAGGCCGACGACCTCCGCCGCGGTCCAGCCGAACATCCGCTCCGCCGCCGGATTCCACAGCATCACCGTCCGGTCGATGCCGAACGCGACAATCGCGTCGGCCGCGCACTCGATGACGGTGCGGGCCGTGACATCGGTACGGCTGCCGACGGCCTCCGCTTCCTCTGCGGTCACCTGAACATCGTGCCACGCTAACCGGCGTGAGCACTCAACAAATGCTCATGCGCTGATCTATAGTGCTTTTCAAATACGAGTAAGGCCGTTGATCCGGGGCATTCATCACCGTATGGCTGTCAAGGAAGCGGCTTGCCTCTAGGACGCAAACATGGATCAGGCAGAGTCAAGTCCATCGCAGCGCCGGCCCAGTAAAGGTTCTGGGCACCGGCCCGGCGAAGGTCAGCACGCCGAGGGTGGTCCCGCTGACGGCCAAGCCGCCCAGCCGGGGCCGCCACCTCCGGCGCCGGCCCCGGAACCCGGGGTCGCGCCGCTCTGCGGGCTGGACCCGCACGCGCTCCGTCGGCAGCACCCGGTTATCGCCGGCTACGACGGATCCGCGTCCAGCCGCAACGCCCTGGCTTACGCGGCCGGCGTGTCGATGCGGCTCGGCCGGCCCCTGCTCGTGGTGTATGTGTGCTCATCCGGCGTCTACTGCGAGCCGCTGACCGGGCAGGTGGTGGGAGCCCTCCGGGACACCGAAGCACTGGAGCGCTGGCTGCTCGCCGAACTCGATCAGGTGACCGGGAACGCCGAGGTCGATGTGCACGTACGCACGCGGCGCGGAAGCCCAGCCCGGGAACTCGCCGCCGCCGCCGAGGAATTCAGCGCGGACGCGCTCGTGATCGGAGCGCCGAAGCATTTCTGGCACCGGATCGCGGGATCAGTTTCCGGCTGGCTGGCCCGCCACGCCCGTTGCCCCGTTATTGTCGTCCCGTTACATAGGCCTTTGTCCGGACCGGGTCTCAGGGCACTCGTAACCGATAAGTGGGCGAGGAGGGATTTGAACCCTCACGTCCTTTCGGACACACGGACCTGAACCGTGCGCGTCTGCCGTTCCGCCACCCGCCCCGGGCAACGAGTAGGTTAGCACGACCGCAAGTGCTCCTGCGCCCCGGATACGATCAGGGGCGAGGGACTTGAAGGGAGGTGGCACGTTGGGAGTTCTTCAGCGCTTCGAGCGTCGTCTTGAGGGCATGGTGGAAGGTGCCTTTGCCCGCGCCTTCAGGTCCGACCTGCAGCCAGTCGAAGTGGCGAGCGCGGTGCAGCGCGAGATGGACGACCGGGCCGCCATCGTGGCCAAGGGACGCACGCTGGTGCCGAACGACTTCGTGGTGGAGCTCGCGGAGAGCGACCACCAGCGCCTCGACGTGTACGCCGAGAGCCTGGGGGTCGAGCTGGCCAACCTGGCCCGGGACTATGCCAAGGAGCAGGGATACTCGTTCGTCGGCCCGGTGCGGATGCGGTTCGAGGGCGTCCCCGAGATGACCACCGGCACGTTCCGGATCCGGTCCGGCGTCATCCGTGGCTCGACCATCGAGGGTGGCGAGATCAGGCTTCCGGCCAGCGACCTGCCCCGGTCCTCCGGACGGGGTTTCCCCGGCCACCCCCGGCTGCTGGTCTCCGGGCCGGGCGCGCCGGGCGGCCCGGCCGGCGGCGAGCAGCACACCTACGAGCTGCAGACGCCGGTCACGCTGCTCGGCCGGGGCACCGACTGTGACCTGAGGCTGGTGGATCCGGGCGTGTCCCGGCACCATGCGGAGCTGCGGCTGGAAAACGACCAGGTGATCCTGGTGGATCTGAGCTCCACCAACGGCACCTTCGTCAACGGTCAGCCGGTGCGGCGGGTAGCGCTTACCGACGGCACCCAGATTTCGCTGGGGCGGACCACGCTGGTCTTCCGTCAGGATGGCCCGGACCGCGAGGATGGTCAGGGAACTGCTTACTCGCGCACCAGCTACTAGGGTCCAAGGGCGTGCCCATAGATGAACGAGCTGTCTCTCACCATCATCAGGGTCGCCTTTTTGGCTGTGCTCTGGCTGTTCGTCATCGCGGCTATCGGGGTCGTCCGGACTGACCTGCTCGGCGGCCCGGCTACCGGCACCCGCCGCGGGAAGACGCGGCAGGCGCAGGCCCCGCGTCCGGCCAAGCCTGCCCGGCCCGGGCGCGGCACGCCGCGTACCCTGGTGGTGACGGCAGGGGCACTCAAGGGCACGACCCTGGACCTGGCTCAGCAGCAGATCACGCTGGGGCGGGCGAATGATGCCACGCTAGTGCTCGATGACGACTACGCTTCAAGCCGACATGCCCGGATTTTCCCGCAGGACGGTCAGTGGATCGTCGAGGATCTCGGTTCGACCAATGGCACCTACCTGGACCGGCAGAAGGTGACACGGCCGATGCCCGTGCCGCTGGGCGTGCCGATCCGCATCGGTAAGACCGTTCTGGAACTGCGCAGATGACACTAGTACTCCGCTACGCGATACGTTCGGACGTCGGCCTCCTCCGCGAAGGAAACGAGGACTCGGCGTACGCGGGCCCCAGCCTGCTCGCAGTGGCGGACGGGATGGGTGGCCACGCCGCGGGCGAGGTGGCCAGCTCCGTGACCATCGCGGCCATGGCCGAGCTCGATGCCGAGCCGCCTGGCCGCGACATGCTGGGTGAGCTGTCGGCGGCGGTGACCGCCGCGAACGCCCGGCTGCAGGAGATGATCGTGGCCAACCCCGCGGTCGAGGGCATGGGCACCACGCTGACCGCGCTGTTCTGGTCCGACGGGCACGCGGCCGTGTGCCACATCGGCGACTCCCGCGGGTACCTGCTGCGCGACGGGGAGCTCTACCAGATCACGCACGATCACACGCTGGTGCAGTCGCTGGTCGACGAGGGCCGGATCAGCGCCGACGACGTCTCCACCCACCCGCAGCGCTCGCTGCTGCTGCGGGCCCTGGACGGCCGGTCGGCCGCCGAGCCTGACCTGTCGGTCCACGACGGGCACGCCGGGGACCGTTACCTGCTCTGCTCGGACGGGCTTTCCGGCGTGGTCAGCGACGAGACGCTGCGGGAGACGCTGGCCGGCATCGAGGACCCGGAAGCAGTCACCCGCCAGCTCATCGACCTCGCCCTGCACGGCGGTGGCCCGGACAACATCACCTGCATCGTGGCCGACGTCGTGGACACGGCTACCACCCGGGTGCCGCCCGAGAACCCGATCATGGCCGGGGCCGCGGCCCACGCGGCCGAACTGCGGCGCAGCGTAGACGGCACCGGGCCGTTCGGGGCCGTCGGGAACCACAACCACTACTCCGGCAACGGCGAGCCCGCGCTGAATGCCCAGCGGCCGGTGATGACCGTCGAGGACCTGGAGCCCTCAGCCGTCCCGCTCACCATCGTCAGCGAGAATGGCGCCGCGATCCGGGCCCGGCGCAGCCACCGGGCCCAGCCCAGACGCGCGACCAGGACGCGGCGCCGCTGGCCGATCGTCACGACGGCCCTGGTGGTGCTGCTGGTGGTCATCGTTGGCGGCGGCTTCTTTGCCTGGAAGTGGAGCCAGGACCAGTACTACGTCGGCGCCAACAGCCAGGGCCAGGTGGTCATCTACAAGGGCGTTAACCAGCGCATCCTCGGGGTCAGCCTGTCCAAGCCCTACCAGGTGACCAGCGTCGCGCTGAACCAGGTGCCGACGAATTACCAGCAGCCGGTGAAGGCCACCGACGCCGCCACCAGCCTGTCCAGCGCCAGGCAGATCGTGGCCAACATCGCCGACGCGGTCAGCGACTGCAAGAGCCAGTACGCGCAGCTGCAGACCTGGGTCAAGCAGAACAGCACGTACCAGGCGGCGGTGACGCTGGCCAACAAGCAGCACAAGAAGGTGCCGGCCAGCGCCATCAAGCCTGGCCCGCAGCCGCAGAAGGCCAGCGCGATGTGCCCGCCGCCCGCCGCGTTCGGCATCGCGGCCAGTGATGTCACCCTGCCCGCCACTGGGCAGTCGTGAGCAGCATCACCGCCCCGACGCCAGCAGTGGACCCGGCCGGGCCGGCGGTCCCGTCGTCGGTGAGCAGGCGGCGGACCGAGCTGATCATGCTGGTGTTCGCCTTCGCCCTGGTCCTGTTCGCGTTCGCGAATGTGGGCTTCACGCTCAAGGGCAGCCTGCCCGCGCAGCTGGCCGAGTACATGGTGCCGTACGTGGTCATCGTGCTCATCGCCCACCTGGCCGTACGCAGGTTCGCCCCGTGGGCGGATCCGTTGCTGCTCCCGCTCGCGGCGTTGCTGGACGGGCTGGGCATCGTGATGATGTACCGGCTGGGAGCGCAGGGAAACCCGCCCGCGATCAGCGCGTCGACGGCGGCCACCCAGATCCTCTACTCGGCCATCGGCATCGGCTGTTTCGTCGCGGTCCTCGTCCTGGTCCGCGAGCCGCGCGTGCTGCAGCGCTATACCTACACGCTCGGGGCCATCGGGATCCTGCTGCTGGCGCTGCCCGCGCTGCTGCCGGCCTCGATCAGCGAGGTCTACGGGGCCAAGATCCAGATCAAGGTGGGCGGCTTCCAGATCCAGCCGGAGGAATTCGCCAAGCTGGCTCTGGCCGTCTCCTTTGCCGGCTACCTGGTGGCCAAGCGGGACGTGCTGGCCCTGGCCGGCCGCCGCGTGCTCGGGCTGGACCTGCCGCGGGCGCGTGACCTTGGCCCGATCCTGGTGGTCTGGGGGATCAGCCTGCTGCTGCTCGTCTTCGAGAGCGACATCGGCACCAGCGCGGTTTTCATGGGCCTGTTCGTCGCGACGCTGTACATCGCCACCTCGCGGACGTCCTGGCTGCTGCTCGGATTCATCTTGTTCGTGGTCGGGGCGCTGGCCGCCAGCAAGCTCGTCAGTCACGTGGGCGAGCGGTTCACCATCTGGCTGCACCCGTTCGCCGGGCAGAACCCCACCCACAGCTCCTACCAGCTGGTCCAGGGCCTGTACGGGATGGCCAGCGGTGGCCTGCTCGGCAAGGGCCTGGGGGGCGGCCAGCCGTACATCACGCCGCTGGTGCAGAGCGACCTCGTCATCAGCGCGTTCGGCGAGGAGCTCGGGCTGGCCGGGGTCATGGCCATCCTGCTGATTTACGGGCTCATTGTGCAGCGCGGCCTGCGTGCCGCGATGTCGGTCAAGGACCCGTTCTCCAAGCTGCTGGCCGGCGGCCTGTCCTTCATGCTCGCCTTGCAGGTCTTCGTCATCGTCGGCGGCGTGACACGGCTCATCCCGCTGACCGGCATCACCACACCGTTCCTGTCCCAGGGGGGATCCTCGCTGGTGGGGAGCTGGATCCTGATCGCCGTGCTGACGCGGATCAGCGACGCCGCCCGGCGCCCGCCACCCCGGCCGATCCAGGAAGAGGGATTGACCCAGGTGGTGACGCTGAATTGAACCGGGCCTTGCGCCGGATCTCCATCGCGGTCCTCGCGATGTTCGTGCTGCTGCTCATCAACGTCAACTACCTGCAGGGTTTCGCACCTGCAAGCCTGGCCACCAAGCCCGGCAACTCCCGTGCGTTCTACGCCGCCCAGAACTCCTACGAGCGCGGCAGCATCGTCACCTCCGACGGGGTCACGATCGCGGCCTCCAAGCCGAGCAGCAGCAGCAGCGACTCCATCAAGTACCAGCGTTACTATCCGAAGGGCGCGGAATACGCCCCGGTCACCGGCTATGACACGGTCTACAGCCAGACCGGCATCGAGGGGGCGGAGAACTCGCTGCTCTCCGGCAACGACTCTGCCCTCGACGTGCGGAAGATCGTCGACCTGATCACCGGCAAGACCACCAAGGGCGCCACCGTGACGGTCACCGTCAACTCCAAGGCCCAGGCCGCGGCCTACCAGGCGCTGGAGAGCACCGGCAAGCCCGGCGCGGTCGTGGCCATGAACCCGAAGACCGGGGCCATCCTGGCCCTGGCTTCCTACCCGAGCTTCGACCCGAACCTGCTGGCCACTCATGACGGCAACCAGCTCATCAAGAACGATAACGAGCTGCTCAAGGACAAGTCCCAGCCGCTGCTCAACCGGGCCCTGCAGGGAACGTACCCGCCCGGGTCGACGTTCAAGATCGTGACAAGCGCGGCCTTTCTCACGCAGAATCCCAGCGCCACGGTCAACACCAAGGTCGCGTCACCCACCCAGCTCACGCTGCCCCAGACCAGGCACGTGCTGACCAACGACAACGGCGAGGCCTGCGGCGACGGCAGCGGCCAGGCTCCGCTGATCACCGCCTTCGCCCAGTCCTGCGACACCACGTTCGGCAAGATCGGCATGGACCTGGGCGCCGGGCCGCTGAACGCCATGGCCACCAAGTTCGGCATGAACAACCCGGACCTGACCATCCCGCTCGGCGTGGCCAAGAGCAACTACATCATCCCGGCCAGCCAGGCGCTGACCGCGTTCTCAGCCATCGGCCAGTACAGCGACACCGTGACCCCGCTGCAGGAGGCCATGTTCGCCGCGACCATCGCCAATGGCGGTACCCTGATGAAGCCGTACCTGGTGCAGCAGGCGACCGCCAGCGACCTGAGTACGGTCCAGACCACGGCGCCGTCCACGCTCAGCCAGCCGGTCAGCACGCCTGTGGCATCGGGTATCGGCCAGATGATGCGCGCGGTGGTGCAGGATCCCGACGGGACGGCATATGCCTTCAACGCCGCGGCCGAGGGGGGCGTGGTGATCGCGGGCAAGACCGGGACGGCGCAGAACGGCGTGAACAACTCCAATCTCAACGACGCCGTCTTCAGCAGTTTTGCCCCCTACGCCAACCCCAGCATCGCCGTCGGCGTCATAATTCAAGGTGGCGGATACGGCGCCGCCGCGGCCGCACCCATCGCTGTGCAGGTCATCAAGGCATACCTGGGGGCACAGTGAGCGAGTACCTGCTAGCCGGCCGCTACCGGCTGACCGACCGCATCGCGACCGGTGGCATGGGCGAGGTGTGGCGTGCCGAGGATAACCTGCTCAACCGGAACGTGGCGGTCAAGCTGCTGCCGACCGGGCGCGCGGGCGACGAGGCGTTCCTGGCGCGTTTCCGCGCCGAGGCCCGCTACGCGGCCAGCCTGTCCCACCCGGGTATCGCCCGGGTGTACGACTACGGCGAGTCCTCCGAATTCGGCGGCGCCTACCTGGTCATGGAGCTGGTCGAGGGCGACCCGCTGTCGGCGATCCTGGCTAACGCGGGCCGCCTGTCGCCGGATGTCACCCTGGACATCGTCAGCCAGTCCGCCCGCGCGCTGGAGGCCGCGCACGAGGCCGGCATCGTGCACCGCGACATCAAGCCCGGCAACCTGCTGGTCACGGCGGACGGCACCACGAAGATCACCGACTTCGGCATCGCGACCGCTGTCGCGGCGGCCCAGGCCTCGCACCTGACCGAGACCGGCATGGTGATGGGCACGGCCATGTACGTCTCGCCCGAGCAGGCCACCGGGTCCCCGGTCACCGCGGCATCGGACATCTACTCGCTCGGCGTGGTGGCCTACGAGTGCCTGGCCGGCCGGCCGCCGTTCACTGCCAGCGAGCCGATCGCGATCGCGTACGCGCACAAGCACGAGCCGGTGCCGGCGCTGCCGCCGGACGTGCCGGAGCCGGTCGCCGATCTCGTGTACCACATGCTGGCCAAGACCCCGGAGGAACGTCCGGCCAGCGTCCAGGAGGTCGCTGACCGGGCCGACATGCTGCGGGACGCACTGACGCTGGGCGAGGCGGCCGGGGCGCTCGGCGCGACCCGGGCAGACCTGCCCATGGCCGCGACCAGCACCCTGCTCAGCCAGGCCGGCCGCGGTCAGACCAGCCCGGGCTCTGGCCCTGGCACTGGCCCTGGCGCCGGCTATGGTTCGGGCACCGGCTATGGCCCTGACACTGGTTCCGGCCCTGGCCCTGATTTCGGTCCCGGTCTGGCTACCGGTCCGGGCCTGGTTCCGGGTCCCGGGCATGCTCAGGGCGATCCGCGCCGGAAGAAGCGGCGCCGGATGGTGGCGGGCGCCTGCACGGCCGCGGTATGTGTCCTCGCGGCCGCGATCGGCGTGTACCTGGGGACCAGCCACAATTCCAGCCCGCCAACGTCGAATCTGGGCAGCAACACCACGCAGCACCTGAGCAGCCCCCCGGTCACGCCTTCGGCGAGTCCGAGCCCCAGTCCGAGCCCGAGCCCGAGTTCGACACCCCGTTCCACCTTTGCTGTGCAGCCGGTCACATCGGTCCGGGCCTCCACCAGCCCGACCCGGGTGCGGCCCACGAAACGGCCTTCCTCCCCGGTGACCTCACCGCCGGTGAGTTCATCCTCGCCGGCCGGCGGCGGCTCACCGACAACGTCCACTTCCCCGTCGTCCAGCCCGACGGGTACGGCTACTTCAACGTCCCCCCCAAACTAGAGGTACTAGAAATAACGCAGGGTGGTTTGGCACAGTGCGAGATATGACTCAGCCCCGTCTACTCGGCGGCCGCTACGAGCTCGAAGGCGTAGTCGGCCGCGGCGGCATGGCCGAGGTGTACCGGGCGCGCGATATCCGGCTGGACCGGATCGTGGCGATCAAGACGCTGCGTGCCGACCTGGCCAGGGACCAGATCTTCCAGGCCAGGTTCCGCCGGGAGGCGCAGTCGGCAGCCTCGCTCAACCACCCGTCCATCGTGGCCGTCTACGACACCGGCGAGGACATGGCCACTGGCGTCCCGGTGCCCTACATCGTGATGGAGTTCGTGGACGGCCGCACCGTCCGGGACCTGCTGCAGGAGGGCCACCGGCTGCTGCCGGAACGGTCACTGGAGATCATCGACGGGGTGCTGCGCGCGCTGGACTACAGCCACCAGGCCGGCATCGTGCACCGGGATATCAAGCCGGGCAACGTCATGGTGACCCGCAACGGCGACGTCAAGGTCATGGACTTCGGCATCGCCCGGGCCATGAGCGACGCCCAGGCCACGATGACCCAGACCGCTCAGGTGATCGGCACGGCGCAGTACCTGTCGCCGGAACAGGCTCGCGGCGAGCGGGTGGACTCCCGCAGCGACCTGTACTCGGCCGGCTGCCTGCTGTATGAGCTGCTGACGGGCCGGCCGCCGTTCACCGGCGACTCGCCGGTCGCCATCGCCTACCAACATGTCCGGGAAAATCCGGTGCCGCCGTCGCGGGTCGACCCGGATGTCCCGCCGTGGGCGGACGCGATCGTGCTCAAGGCGATGGCCAAGAGCCCGGCCGACCGGTACCAGACGGCCGCCGACATGCGCGCCGACCTGCAGCGAGCTGCTTCCGGCATGCCGGTGACGGCCGCCCCGCCGACCCGGCTGGACATGTACCCGCAGACCCAGCGGATGGGAAGCGGCGCGATGATGGGCGGGGCGACCTCGCAGATCCCGCCGGTTGAGGACTACGACTACGCGACCCGCGGGGATTATGGCGGGGACGGGCAGGGCGGCGGCCGCAATCGCCGGTGGATCCCCTGGGTCGCCGGCGTCGTGCTGGTGATCGCCGTGGTTGCGGGGGTGGCGTACTACCTGCTGGCCGGCGGGGGCCAGACCTATGCGGTGCCCCTGGTCAACAACGAGCCGGTGGCCACGGCCCAGGCGCAGATTAAAGCCGTGCACCTGCGCTCGGCGGTGGTCGAGCAGTCGAACTCCAACGTCAAGAGCGGCTACGTGATCAACTCCGCGCCAGCCGAGGGCAACAACGTCGCCGCGAACACCATCGTGACGCTGTACGTGTCGAAGGGAGCGGCTCCGGTCAAGGTGCCCAGCGTGGTTGGCGAGCAGCAGAACCAGGCTGAATCCACCCTGCAGGGCGACGGGTTCAACGTCAACGTCAAGACCGATTCGACCTCGACGCAGAGCGCGGGCACGGTACTCAGCCAGAGCCCGTCCGCCAGCTCCATGGTGGCCCCGGGCTCCACGGTGGCCATCACGGTTTCCGGCGGCGCCGTCTCGGTACCCAATGTCATCGGCAGTTCTGCGCAGACGGCCCAGTCGATCCTGACCCAGGCCGGATTCCAGGTCAACGTGACCCAGGGGTCGGGTCCGTCGCAGTACGGGAACGGCACCGTGTTCAACCAGGTGCCGTCGTCATCCACCACGGCGACCAAGGGCTCGACGGTGACCATCTACGTGCAGAACGGCGCCAGCACACCGACGCCGACACCGACACCGACGCCGACTAACACCAGCAGCGGCGGCCCGGGCGGCTTCTGAGTTCCCGTGGTGCCGGGATCGCCGCCTGGAGTCCCTGGCACCACCAGCGGGGTCCGCAGACCCTGACGGGCTGGTCTGCCGACTGCGTCCGGTCCTGCGCGCTTCCTAGCCGATGCCGGAGGAGTCGATAGGCAGGTGAAGCGAGGCCCAGGGGAAGGCGTAGAGCCACAGGGCGGCCACCGCCGCCAGGACGATGAGAGCCATCATGACGGCCCGGACGGGGATGCTGCCGGGCAGGCGGTGCCATAGCCAGCCATACATGGGGTGCGCTCCTGTCGGTGTTTAACGTGGCCGGTTAACGTAGCCGGTTAACGTGGCCGGGTTAGCGTGACCGCGCCGAGACCAGCACACCGGTCACGATCACCCGGTGGGTCCCGGTCCAGGCCGGGTCACACGTGATCAGCGTGATCAGCCGCCGGGCCGGATGCTGGCCCGGCTGGCCGGGCACCGGGTCGAGCACGCTCGTCTCGGCCGGTGACACCTCTTTCTCCCCGATGACCCGGTAGGTGTAGTTGTTCAGCCTGGTCTCGATGTTGACCGCGTCGCCATTCTTCAGCGACGGCAGCGACCAGAACGGGTTCCCGGCCGTCACCCGGTGCCCGGCCACCGCGAAGTTGCCCAGCTGTCCTGGCCACTGGGTGCCGGGCACGTGACCGGGGCTCACGTTCAGCTGGGCCAGGGCGGTGCCCTGGATCAGGGTGAACCGCCAGTGCGGGCCGAACGCCGGGATGGTAATGAAGGCGAACGGCTGGCCGGTGGCGGGGTGGAACTGCTCCGGGCGGGCGCCGACCGCGTCACCGCGCGCCGGCGCACTGGTCCACTGCTGGTTCAGCTCGCTGCCCAGCCGTTGCTGGGCGGACGCTTCCCGGGCCGCGGTACCCCAGAACAGGTAGGCCAGGAAGAGCATGCCGATCACTCCCATGGTCAGCAGCATTTCTCCGGTGGAGCGGACGACCTGGCGCACGGCTGATCCCATCCATGACGATGTCGGCGTCGGAACGTGATTACTAAGAGATACTGAAGGATATCTATCTGTAACCATCCGCGTCCGGGAAACGCCGATCGCGACGGCCACGACCCGGAGCGGCTACGCTGGGGTCCGCATCGCATGTGTCAGGCAGGAGGTCGTCGTGCCCAAGTCGCGGGTCCGCAAGAAGACCGTCTACACGCCGCCGCCCCAGAAGACGGCGCGGAAGAAGGTCAGCGCGCCATGGGTCGGGCCGGCCATCGTCGCCTGCCTGGTGATCGGCCTGGCCTGGATCGCGGTGTACTACATCACCGAGGGCTCGATACCCGGCATGAGCACGCTGGGATCGTGGAACCTCGTGGTGGGCTTCGTGTTCATCATCGGCGGCGTCGCGCTGTCTACTCGCTGGCGCTAGATACCGCCGCCGGTGAGCTGGCCGTTCCTGATCACGACCGCGACCACGATCAGCGCGATGACGACCACCGTGGCGAGCACTTGCAGGATGGCACCGTTCTTCCGGGGAGCATACACGTAGGCCGCGGTGAGCAGCGCCCCGGTCAGCAGGCCGCCGATGTGGTCCTGCCAGGCGATGACGTTGTGGAAGAAGAAGCTGAGGGCCAGGTTGATGGCGATCAGCACCACGATCCCGCGGGTGTCGAGGTGCAGCCGCCTGGAGACCACGAACCAGGCTCCGAACAGGCCGAAGATGGCACCCGAGGCGCCTGCCGCGGGGTAGTTCTGCGGCGCGAGGAAGTAGTACATGACCCCGCCGCCGACCGCGCTGAGCAGGTAGACCGCAAAGAAGCGAACCCGGCCGAGCAGGCCCTCGAGCGACGGGCCGACGAAGATCAGCGCCCACATATTGAACAAGATGTCCATGAAGCCAAGCCCGGACAGCCCGGTGGCCGGGGCCAGGAAGGCGGACGTGATCAGCCGGTACCACTCGCCCGCGGCCACGCCGTGCATCGCACCGCCGGAGGAGTACGACGCGTACCCGAGCATCTCCAGGTCGTTGACGATGCCCGGCCGGACCCAGGTCACCAGGAACACCGCGACGTTGATCGCCACCAGCGACCAGGTGACGACCGCGCCCGCGGCCGGACGGCCGCCCAGGACGGTCCGGGCCGGGCGGGTGCTCCGCGCGCCCGCACCGACGCACTCCACGCACTGCTGGCCTACCGAGGCCGAGCGCATGCAGTCCGGGCACGCGTGGCGCCCGCAGCGGACGCAGGAGACGTATGTTTCCCGGCCGGGGTGGCGATAACAGGTGGGAACACCCTGGGACCCTGGCGCGACCCCGTCCGGCTGGGCCTCGCCGCCGGATCCGGGATCGCTGGGCGTGCTCACAGCATGATCCGGATCAGCTAAGACTCGCTGCCGCGATCGACGGTGATCGACTGAATGGTCACGTCGTCTACCGGACGGTCCTGGCTGGCGGTCTTGACCCTGGCGATCCGGTCGACCACGTCGGCACCCTCGACGACCTCACCGAAGATGGTGTGCTTGTTGCTCAGCCAGGTGGTCGGCGCCACCGTGATGAAGAACTGCGAGCCGTTCGTCCCGGGCCCGGCGTTCGCCATGGCGAGCAGGTAAGGCCGGTCGAAGCTCAGGTCGGGGTGAAATTCGTCGGCGAACTTATATCCGGGCCCGCCGCGGCCAGAACCGAGCGGGTCCCCGCCCTGGATCATGAAGTCCGGGATGACGCGGTGGAAGATGGTCCCGTCGTACAGCGGTGCGGTGGTCGACTGCCCGGTGCGCGGGTCGGTCCATTCCCGGCCGCCCTCGGCCAGTTCCACGAAGTTGCGTACCGTCTTAGGTGCGTGATCAGGGAAAAGACGGATAACGATGTCGCCTTCGCTGGTATGCAGCGTAGCGGTCAGCGTGTCTGCCATTCGTGTGACTCCTCGTCCAGCCCGCTGCCGGGCCGGACATTTCGCCGGTGTAAAACTTCCTTCAGTCCTCACCGTACCGGTAGCGCAGGATGATTGAACCCCGCACAGGCGGGAAGTGACCCGTAACGGGATTACGCTCGGGAGGTTTTACTGTGTCCCTTATCAAGTCCAACCGCACCACCGCCGATGGCGTGGCTGCGGCAGCGCCTGGCGCGGCAGACCGCGCCAGGGATGTCGCCGCGCAGGCCGTCCCGGCGGGAAAGCGCGCGGGAGCGACAGCGGTTCAGGGAGTTCGCCAGGGCGTTCAGGGTGCGAAGGTATGGGCCGCGCCCCGTCTCGACGACGCCGTTCAGGGAACCAAGGAGTGGGCCACGCCCAAGGTCGAGGACGCGGTCCAGGGAGCCAAGGAGTGGGCCACGCCCAAGATCGAGGACGCGGTCCTGGGTGTGCGGGAATGGGCCGCGCCGAAGATCGAGGGAGCGGCCGACGTAGTCGACACCACGGTCGCGCCCAAGGTGTCGTCGGTCGCGCCCAAGGTGTCGTCGGCGCTGCGCAGCACTGCTCAGCAGGTCAAGCCCAGCCCTAAGCGGACCGGGATCGGCGGGCGGCTGAACTGGCGCTGGCTCGTCGGTATCGGCGCGGCAGCGGCCGCCGCCGGGGCGGCCGCTGGTATCACCATGCGGCGGCGGTACGCCAGTGCCACCGCCGAGGCCGAGGATGCTACCATGCCGGCGGAGAACGACCCGACGTCGCCCGAGGGCGACAGCGTTCCGCGCGCTGAGGTAAACGGGCAGGTCACCACGCCCCAGGACTAACGGGCGGGGCTGATCTTACCCCTGATGACGCTGGATGCTCGCGGCCGCCGCCGCGAGCATCCAGCGTTCTGCCGTCAGTCTTCCTGCGCCGCCCGCCGTCGGTGGCCACGGCCGCCGATCCGGTACCGTCTTACCGGCAGCCATGACACGGCCGGCAGACAGGCGATCGGGTGAGTGACGCGGACGGGGCCGGAGCGGCCCAGGTGGATCGTCCTGGTCCGGCCGCCCGGCTGACCGGCTGGCTCGCCGCGGCGACGATAGCGGCCGCGACGCTGATCATCGTGGTCATCTCAGCCGCGGGCCCGAGCGCCGCCGTCCCGCTCCTGCCACGGCCTGGCGGCGGGCCACCCTGGTGGCACGCGCTGCACCTGACGGCCACGTTCGTGACGGTGTCGCTGTGGGCGGCGATAGTAATCGGCGGAGCCGGGGTAATCGCGGGCCTAGCGGCAGTGTCCCGCGGCTTCCGGCTGCCCGTCCGGCTGGTTTTCGGGCTGGCCGTCCTGGCCGTCGTGGTGCTGACCGTACTGCCGCCGGCGGGCTCCACCGACTCCATCTCCTACGCCGCCAGCGGCCGCACGGCGGTGACCGGGCACAGTGCCTACGTCATGACGCCGCTGCAGCTGGCCGGGCGCGGCGATCCGGTCGGGCGGCAGATCCCGTTCCGGCAGATCCCGTCGGCCTGGAATAACACGGTGTCCGTGTACGGACCGGTGGCCACCGGCGCCGAGTGGGCGGCGGCCAGGCTAGGCGGCGCCTCGCTGGCCCGGATCATCTTCTGGCTGAAGCTGGAAGAAGCGCTGGCCTTCCTGGCGGTAGCCGCCATCAGTGACCGGTTGCTCCGGGCCGATTCCGGCCTTCGCCTGCGGGCCCACCTGCTCTGGTCGGTGAACCCGATCCTGCTGTGGGAGATCGTCGCGGGCGGCCACATCGACGGGCTGGCCGCGGTATTCGGCCTGCTCGGCGTGGCCGCCCTCCGCAGGCCGCCCCGCCTGGCCGGCGCGGGAG
>JBAPYC010000463.1:0-2122 GCA_049284535.1 Streptosporangiaceae bacterium | reverse complement strand
GCGCGGCCGCAGTGGCCGCGCCGACCTTCGCCGGCGTAGTGGCCAGCGGCGCGGGCGGCATGCCCGCGGTCATCCGGCCGGTGACGAAGCCGGGCCGGACCAGGACCACCTTGACCCCGGTGCCGTGCAGCGAATCGGCCAGCCCGCGGGCGAACGCGTCCAGGCCGGCCTTGGCCGCCCCGTACACGAAGTTGGCCTTTCGCGGCCGGACCGCGGCCACCGAGGACAGCACTACGATCGTGCCGTACCTCTGCTTGCGCATCTGGGCCGCGATGGCCAGCAGGACGGTGACGTGCCCGGTGAAGTTCGTGCCGATCATGGCGGCCGCCCGGGTGACGTCGGCCCCTACGTCGGCCTGCGGGATGAGCACGCCGGCCGCCGAGATCACCAGGTCCAGCGGGCCTTCGGCGGCGATCTCGTCGGCGAAGGCCTGGTGGCGGCCGGTTTCGAGCGCGTCGTAATGGGCCGTACGGATCCGGTAGGACAGCGCCCAGTCGTCCAGCGCCTGGCCGGCCGCGGCCAGCCGCTGCTCGTCCCGGCCGGCCAGGATGACTTCGGCGCCGGGCGGGACGTCTAGCGCGGCCAGGATGGCCAGGGCGAGCTCGCTGGTGCCGCCGAGCACCAGGATGCGCGAGAAAGCGGTCATGGGTCCACCAATCCGAGTCGGCGGCCGAGGTCGGAGCGGAACCTTGACGCGGGGTCGAGCGTGGCCCGGGCCGCGCGCCAGCTGTCCAGGTCGCTGCCGTACATCCCGGCGAAAGCGTCCCGGCTCAGCCGGCTGTCCTCGCATAGGTAAACGCGGCCGCCGGCCTCGGCCACCCGACGGTCCAGGTCGTCGAGTACGAGGTCCAGGTCCGGCCGGCCGGCTGGCATGTCCACCGCCAGCGACCAGCCAGGAAGCGGGAATGATAGGTAGTTCCCGCTGGCCGCACCGAAGCGCTTGAGGGTGCCGAGGAAGGCCGCGGCCCGGTGCCGTTGCAGTTCAGTGATTACGTAGGCCAGCATCTTCTCCGCCCCGAGTGGGACCACGAACTGGTACTGGCGGAAGCCGGCCGGGCCCAGCGCCCGGTTCCAGTCCCGGACCGCGTCGAGCCGGTGGAAGTACTCCGGTATGCCGGCCACGCTGAGGCGGCCCCACGGCGAGGCCCGGAACCAGAGCTGGTTGAACGCGCGGGCCGACCGCGTGTTCACCGGACAGAACGGCAGCGCCGGCGCGGGCCAGGGGTGCCCTGGCCGGTAATGCAGGCCATCGGCCTCATGAACCGGGTCGGGATAGGTCAGGTGGTCGCCAGTATCGAGGACGCCGCGGCCCAGCGCGCGGCCGGTGGCGGACAGGTCGACCCAGGACACGGCGTACCGGGCGCCAGGTTGGTCCTGCGCGGCCAGCAGCGCGTCCAGATCGCCCAGCCTGCGGGTCGTGACCCGCAGCCGGGCGCTGCGGATCCGCAGCAGCCGGAGCCGGACGCTGACGATGACCCCGGTCAGGCCCATGCCGCCCACGGTGGCGCGGAAGTCCGGCGTGCCCGGGCGGACGGTGCGCAAGGTGCCGTCGCCGTCCAGCAGTTCGATCGTGTCGATCCAGGCCGAGATGGAACCGTCGGCGTGCTGGTTCTTGCCGTGCACGTCGGCCGCGACCGCGCCGTCCACGGTCAGGTGCCTGGTTCCCGGTAGCACCGATGGGAGCAGGCCGGCCGGCACGCTGTGGCCCAGCAGCTCGGTGAAGGTGACGGACGCGCTGGCCCGCACCGTAGCGTGGTCCGGCTCGAGCTGGATCTGGCTTGCCGTCACCGGGTCCAGCACTACGCCGCCGGCGTTCTGGGCGGCGTAGCCGTAGCTGCGGCCGCCGCCGCGGGCCAGCACGCCGCCCGTCTGGGTGCTGTAGATGAGGTCGCCGAGCTGACCCAGGTCCAGCGGACCGGTTACCAGGGCGCGCGACGGCGCGACCCGGCCCCAGCCGGACAGCATGCGCTCGGTGGTCGTGGTCATCATCGCGGCCCCTTAGAGCCCGGCCACGAACAGGGCAAGCCAGGTCAGCTCGCAGGCCAGCATGGGCCTGTTCCGGGTCAGCAGGTCCTCCACCGGCCGGGTGGTACCGCGTCCGGTGAGCACGCCGAACCGGGCC
>JBAPYC010000462.1:0-4214 GCA_049284535.1 Streptosporangiaceae bacterium | reverse complement strand
GCCTTGACCACCACCGGATAGCCGAGCCGCGCCGCGGCTGACTCTGCTTGATTGGCAGAGGTGATCACGCCGGAGCCGGGTACCACCGGCACCCCGGCCCGGCGGGCGATGGCGTGCGCCGCGGGCTTGTCGCCCATGGCCGCGATGGCGTCCGCCGGCGGCCCGATGAAGATCAGCCCGGCCGCGCGGACGTCCCGGGCGAACCCGGGGTTCTCGCTGAGCAGGCCGTAGCCCGGGTCCACCGCGCCCGCGCCGGACTCGACGGCGGCCGCGATCAGGGCGGCGGAGTTAAGGTAGGAGTCGCTGACCGGGGGCAATCCGATCGGGAGCGCCTGGTCGGCCAGCCGGACGTGCAGCGCGCCGGCGTCGGCGTCGCTGTAGACCGCGACGGTGCGCACGCCGAGCGCCCGGTACGTGCGGATGAGCCGGACCGCGATCTCGCCGCGGTTCGCGATCAGCACCGACGGGATCATCTGCCCTCCACGCTCCGCTTTGCACCTGCCGGGACACCGCAGACAACCTAACGATCGTATGGTAGTTTACCGCCATGACCATGCCCACCATGGGTGACCGCGTGGCCGAATCGCGGCAGCGCCATGCCGAAGCGCTGCAGATGGGCGGCCCGCAGGCGGTGGACAAGCACCGCGCCTCCGGGCGGCTGCCGGTCCGGGAGCGGGTGGCGCTGATCCTGGACGAGGGCTCCTGGTTCGAGACCGGCGCGCTGGCCCTGCCCGAACGGCGCACCGGCAGGCACGTGCCCGGGGACGGCGTGGTTACCGGCTTCGGCCGCATCGACGGGCGCACGGTCGCCCTCATCGGCATCGACGCCAGCGTGCTGGCCGGCACGACCGCGCCGGTGAGCATGCGCAAGCAGGGCC
The DNA here is from genome assembly GCA_049284535.1 of Streptosporangiaceae bacterium. GTDB lineage: Bacteria > Actinomycetota > Actinomycetes > Streptosporangiales > Streptosporangiaceae > Palsa-504. The sequence goes on along the minus strand of JBAPYC010000462.1, from coordinate 3,336 downwards.
GCCTGATCGACCAGGCCCAGCGCCTCGGCTACCCGCTGGTGCTGCTCTGCGACGCGGACGGCGGCCGCATCCCCGACGTCATGGGCTGGCGGTTCAGCGGCCTGCCGCTGGACTTCGCCACGTTCCTGCGGCCGCGTCCCGGGCAGCCGCCGGTGCCTCGGGCCGCGGCCGTGCTCGGCCCGGCCTACGGCGACTCCGCCCTGCACGCGGCCACCGCGCACTTCGTGGTCATGGTCCGCACCGCGGCCGTGGCGCTGTCCGGGCCATCTGTGGTCGAGGCGGCCATCGGCGAGCAGATCACGGACACCGAGCTTGGCGGGCCCGAAGGCGCGCAGGCGGCCGGGAACGCGCACATGGTGGTGGAGTCCGAGGCGGACGCGTTCGATGCCATCGCCGCCTTCCTGTCCTACCTTCCCTCGAGCGCTGCCTGGCCGGCCCCGGCCGCCCCGGCCGCCGCGCCCGCGGCCGACCCGGCCGAGCTGGCCTCGATCGTGCCCGCCGCGAGCCGGTCGGCCTATGACATGCACCGGGTGCTGGACGCGATCGCGGACCGCGACTCGGTCTTCGGATGGGGCGCGGGCTGGGGCCCGAGCGTGATCACCGCGCTGGCCCGGATCGAGGGCCAGCCAGCGGGCATCGTGGCCAGCCAGCCACTGGTGGGCGCGGGTGCACTCGACCCGGCGGCGCTGGCCAAGGAGGCGAAGTTCGTTGACCTGTGCGACACCTTCAACCTGCCGCTGGTGTTCCTGCACGACGTGCCCGGCCTGATGATCGGCACCCAGGCCGAGCGCGGCGGCATCCTGCACGCCTACGAGAACGTAGTGGCCCGGATCGCCGCCGCCGGGGTGCCCAAGGTCGGGGTGGTGCTGCGCAAGGCCTACGGCGGGGGGCACTTCGCCATGGGCGGCAGGCCCACCCACCCGGACTTCCTGTTCGCCTGGCCCACCGCCGAACTGGGGTTCATGGCCCCGGAGGCGGGGATCCGGACCGTGCACCGGCGGCGGATGGAGGCCGTGCTGGCCGAGCAGGGCCCGGCCGCCCGGGACGCCCTGGTGGCCGAGCTGACCGCGGACTGGATGGCCGAGTCCGAGCCGTGGGAGGCGGCCGCAAACCTGTCGGTGGACGACGTCATCGAGCCTGCCGCGACCCGCGAGGTCATCGCCCGGGCGCTGGAGCTGGCCTGGGGCAGCCGGGACCGCCGGGTGGTGCGGTCATGGACCCCATGACCTCGGATAACGGCACCGAGGCGGACCTGCCGCCCGCCGATCACTTCCAGGCCGAACTGCACGGCCCGGTCGCGCTGCTGCGCATCGACCGGCCGGCCAAGGCCAACGCGCTCAGCGCCGCGTTCTGGCCGCAGCTGCGCAGCCTGCTCGACGCCCTGGCCGCCCGGGACACCGTCCGCGCCGTGGTGCTGACCGGCAGCGGCGACCGCGCGTTCTCGGCCGGCGGCGACATCGTGGCCTTCGCCGAGCTGGACAGTTCCGCCGCCCGCCGCCGGTTCGTGGACGACTGCCTGCGCACCTTCACCGCCATCGAGGAGTGCCGGCTGCCGGTCATCGCCGCGGTGAACGGAGTGGCCCTGGGCGGCGGCTGTGAGCTGGCGCTGGCCTGCGACATCGTGCTGGCCGCCGAGCACGCCAGCTTCGGCATGCCCGAGGCCTCGGTCGGCCTGGTGCCCGGCTTCGGCGTGCTGCGGGCCCCCGCGGTACTGGGGCGGCACACGGCCAAGCTGATGGTGCTGGCCGGCGACCGGATCAGCGCGCAGCGAGCCTACGAGCTGGGCATGGTGCAGGAGGTCCTGCCGGCCGAGGGGCTGGTGCCGGCCGCGCTCGCCCTAGGCGAGCGGATCGCGGCCCGCGCCCCGCTCGCGGTCGAGGTGGGCAAGCGGATCGTCAACCGGGGGGTGGACCGCGGCGAGGCCGGCTACGGCGTCGAGGCGGTCGCGATGCTCTACGCCACCCAGGACGCGGGCGAGGGCATCGCGGCGTTCGCCCAGCGGCGCGAGCCGCGGTTCGAGGGACGCTGAGCCGGTGGAGCCGCTCGTCGCGCTGATGCGCCGGTACTGCGTCGACTACACCGCCCGGCACGACCTGACCGTGTGCGATGACATCATGGTCCCGGGCTACACGCTGCACATGGGCGACTATGACCTGGCCGGCCGGGACGACGCCTACAAGCCGGCCGCGGCCGCCCAGTTCCGCCAGTTCCCCGGGCTGTGCCTGACCGTCAACGAGATCATCTGCTCGGGCGCCCGGCTGGCCCTGCGCTTCACCGAGCACGGCGCCTCGAACCGCCATGATGGGGCCCGCGCGGCCTGGGGCGGCATCGGCCTGTACCGCTGGGACGGGGAGCGGCTGACCGAGAACTTCGTGGAGCAGGACTACTTCAGCCGCCGCCGCCAGCTGGCCGGTGACGGCCCGGACCCGGTCGAGCTGCCCGCGGTCGCGCCGTGGGACACCCCGGCCCTGGCGCCCAATCCGGCCGCGGAGGCGCTGGTCCGGGCCTGGCTGGACGCGGGGGACTTCACCGGGGTGACCCAAGATGACGGCCGGGATGCGCACCGGCTCATTGGCCCGGGATCCACTGAGGTCAGCGACCTGTTCTCGGCCGGGGACCAGGTGGCCTTCCGTGTGGTCCAGCACGGCCCGCTGACCGGCGCGGACCCCAGGTTCGGGCCGGAAGACCCCGAAGACCCCGAAGGCCCGGCCTGGCTCCACCTGGCCGGGGTGGTCCGGGTGGCAGGCGGCCGGGTCACCGGGGGCCGGGTCATCCGGGACCGGCTCGGGCTGATGCGCCGCCTGGCCCAGACGGCGAGCCAGGCCAGGGGTTAGATGCGCCTCGGCCTGTACTACGACCTGCGGAACCCGGCCGCGGCCCGGCCCTGGGACCGGGTGTACGCGGCTGCGCTGGACCGGATCGCCTGGGCCGACGAGGCGGGCATCGGCGCGATCTGGGTCACCGAGCACCACGGGTTCGCCGACGGCTACCTGCCCGCCCCGCTGACCTTCTGCGCGGCCATCGCGGCCCGCACCCGCCAGGCCCGGATCGGCACCGCGGTGGTGGTCAGCCCGCTGATGCCGGACACCGCCCTGGCCGAGCAGGCCGCGGTGGTGGACATCATCTCCGGGGGGCGGCTGGAGCTCGGGCTGGGCGCGGGCTGGCGGGCCGCGGAGTTCGCCCCGTTCGGGGCCGACTACGCCCGCCGCTACCAGCGGCTGGAAGAGGCGGTCCGCGCCCTGCCCCGGCTATGGGACAGCGGCGAGGCCACGCCTGCCCCGCTGCAGCGGCCGCTGCCCGTCTGGGTCGGGGCCCGGGGTCCGCGCGGCGCCCGGC
>JBAPYC010000461.1:0-2831 GCA_049284535.1 Streptosporangiaceae bacterium | reverse complement strand
GAGCTGCGCGAGCTGGCCGCGGCCTTCGACCAGATGGCCGGCGCTCTGGACCGGCAGGAGCAGATCCGCCGCAACCTGGTCGCCGACGTGGCGCATGAGCTGCGCACCCCGATCGCGGTCCTGCAGGCCGGCCACGAGGCCCTGCTCGACGGCGTGGCCGAGCCCACCCCGGCCGAGCTCGGCTCGCTGCGCGACGAGGTGCTGCGGCTGGCCCGCATGGTCGGCGACCTGCAGACGCTGGCCGCCGCCGACGCCGCCGCGCTCAACCTGGTGCGCCGCGAGTGCGACCTGGCCGACCTGGCCGCGGCCGCTGCCGACAGCTTGGGCCACCGGTTCGAGGCGGCCGGTATCACCGTGGCGCGGGAGCTGGCGCCCTGCTCCGTTCGGGCCGATGAGCGCTGGCTGCATCAGGTGATCACCAACCTGCTCACCAACGCGCTGAAGTTCACCCCGGCCAATGGCCGGGTCACCATCGCCACCCGGAAGGTCGGCCCGGACGCGGTCCTGCAGGTCACCGACACCGGCCGCGGCATCCCGGCCGAGGACCTGCCGCGCATCTTCGACCGGTTCTGGCGCGGCCGCCAGGCGGCGCAGGTCTCCGGCAGCGGCATCGGCCTGGCCGTGGCCGCCGAGCTGGCCCTGGCCCACGGCGGCCGGCTCACCGCCCGCAGCGACCCAGGTCACGGCACCGAGATGACGCTGACGCTCCCCGCGGCTTTAACACGCCCTCACCCGGATGAGCCCGCGCCCGCCAGCTGAGCCGCCCGCCAGCTGAGCCTGCTCGTCCGCGCTCTTACTCGCGCGCGCCGGCCGGCACCTGGTCCAGCGCGGCCAGGAAGTCCCGGGCCCAGCGGGCCACATCGTGCTCGCGGACCCGCCGCCGCATCGAGCGCATCCGGCGCCGGGCCTCGGACGGGCTGGCATTGGCCGCGCGCACGATGGCGTCCTTCAGCCCTTCGATGTCGTGCGGGTTGACCAGGTAAGCCCCGGCCAGCTCGTCGGCCGCGCCGGTGAACTCGCTCAGCACCAGGGTGCCGCTCTCGTCGTAGCGGCAGGCCACGTACTCCTTGGCCACCAGGTTCATGCCGTCCCGCAGCGGCGTGACTAGCATGACGTCGGCGGTCAGGTAGAGCGCGGCCATCTCCTCGCGGGGATAGGACTGGTGCAGATAGTGCACGGGCGGGTAGCCGATCTCGCCGTGCTGGCCGTTGATCCGGCCCACCGTCACCTCGACCTCGTCCCGCAGCGCCTGGTAGGCCTCGACGCGTTCCCGGCTCGGGCTGGCCACCTGGATCAGGGCCGGCTTGGGCCCCAGCCGCTTTTCGTCCACCAGCTCGCCGTAGGCGGTGAGCCGGTGCAAGATGCCCTTGGTGTAGTCCAGCCGGTCCACCCCGAGCAGCACCAGCTCGGGGTCGCCGAGCGCCTGCCGGATCTCTGCCGACCGCTCGCGGACGTCCTCCCGCTGGGCGATCGCGGTCAGCGTGGCCGTGTCGATGGAGATCGGGAACGCGGCCGCGGTGACCTCGCGCCCGCCGCCCTCCTTCGTGCCCGCCGGCCCGGTGTGCACCACCTGGCCCTTGGTGGTCAGGCCCGCGGCCCGGCGGCAGGCCCGCAGGAAGTTCGACGCGTCCGCGCGCCGCTGGAAGCCGACCAGGTCCGCGCCGAGCAGCCCCTCCACCACCTGCCGGCGCCACGGCAGCTGGGCGAAGATCTCATAGCCGGGGAACGGGATGTGGTTGAAGAAGCCGATCCGCACGTCGTCGCGTTGCTCGCGCAGCATTTGCGGAACCAGCTGCAGCTGGTAATCGTGCACCCAGACCGTCGCCCCGGGCGCGGCCTGCTTGGCCGCCGCGTCGGCGAAGCGCCGGTTGACACGGACGTAGGCCTCCCACCACGGGCGTTCGAACACCGGCGGGGAGATGACGTCGTGGTACAGCGGCCATAGCGTCGCGTTGCAGAAACCCTCGTAGAAGTCCCGGACTTCCTCTTCGGACAGCCCGATCCCGACCAGGTGCAGGCCGTTGGCCTCGAACGCGCCTGGCGCGGGCCCGGAGTCGCCGCTCCAGCCGATCCACGCGCCCCCGGCTTCCCGCATCACCGGCTCGAGCGCGCTCACGAGACCGCCGGGGCTCGGCTGCCACGCCGTCTTCCCGTCGGCGTCCTCGACCCGGTCCACCGGCAGCCGGTTGGCCACCACGATGAAATTGCGGTCCGTATCCGCCGAGCTTGGCCTCTTCGTAGCTGACATTGGTCTCACTGTAGCTAATGCCCAGCCACCACCCCAGCCCAGCGACCGTCCTGCCCCTGCTTTCCGCCCGGCCGCCCCGCGCCTAGGATGAGCCGCATCGGGTCGGGACTCGTACTCACGGGGCGGAACATGGCGGCGGACACCACTGCGCAGACCACGGACAGGCGCCGGTGCGGCTGATCGTGGTGGGCTCCGGCGTAGTCGGGGCCGCCTGCGCCTACACCGCGGCCGGCCTGGGCGCGCAGGTCACGCTGGTCGACGCGGCCGAGCCGGGGCAGGCCACGGCGGCGGGCGCCGGCATCATCTGCCCGTGGACCTCCGCGGTCCACGACAAGGCCTGGTACGAATTCGGCTGCGCCGCCGCCCGTGAGTACCCGGACCTGATCGCCCAGCTGGCCGAACAAGGCCAGCCCGACGTGTCCTACCGCCGAGTCGGTGCGCTCTGGCTGCCGCCCGGCGGCGATGACGACGACGCCGTGATGATCGCGGCGGCCGGGCGGCTGGCCGCCCGCCGGTTCGGCGCGCCCGAGATCGGCGAGGTCAACATCCTGGACCCTGGCCAGGCCGCCGGCCTGTTCCCGCC
>JBAPYC010000460.1:0-6194 GCA_049284535.1 Streptosporangiaceae bacterium | reverse complement strand
GGCCCCACCGGGTGTTGAACATGCCGACTTGCACGCCGGCTAGCGCGATGTAGGTCAGGTACAGGAAGACCGTCGAGTCGAAGAAGATCGGGCCCAGGATCGGGATGTCGCCGAGCAGCGGGATCTTGATCGCCGAGAACGTGGCCGGGGAGTTCAGCGTGTTGGAGTTGGGCACCATCACGGCGTCGTACAGGTACCCGGTCAGGCCGAGGATCAGTGTGTTGATGACCACGCCCAGGACCACCTGGTCGACCCGGTAGTTGATGGCGAACGCGGCCAGCAGGAGGCCGACCAGCGATCCGGCCAGGGCGCCGCTAAGCAGTCCCAGCCACAGCGACCCGGTGCCGCTGGTCACGATGGCGGCGACGAACGCCCCGAGCAGGAGCTGGCCCTCGATGCCGACGTTGATCACACCGGAGCGCGAGCAGATCACGCCGGTCAGCGCGCCGAGCATGATCGGGATCGACCCGCTGAACGTGCCCTGCAGCAGGTTGACCACGTTGAACGAGGTGCTCAGCCCGGCATCGGCCCAGCACAGCAGGGACACGACAAGCAGGACGCAGACCACCGCGATGGCCAGCCGGTTCAGGACCTTGCCGAACGGCAGGAAGGCCCGCGCCACCCCGAGCGCGATCGAGATCCCGCCGCAGACGAAACAGGTGATCCGGGCGGGCAGGGTCAGGTTCGGCACCGTGACCTTGGCGAATGGCTGGGAGAAGGCGAAGGTTGCGTCGCCCTTGTGGGCGAACAGGCCCAGCAGCAAGATGTCGACCAGCCCGAAGAGCACGAACATGGCCGGGGCCAGCCAGCGCCGGAACCGGCTGACCTGGCTGACGCTCTGGGTGAGGACCGTCGGCACACGCTCGGTGATCGTCATGAGTTCCATCCCTGAGACAGGACGGCGCCGATGCCGCCGCCTCCGGCGCCGCCCTTGGTGCCGCGCAGCCGGAATATGGCCCGGATCAGCGGCGGCGCCGCGATGAACAAGACGATGGTGGCCTGCAGCACCTCGACCATGTCGACGGGGGTGCCGGTTACGGACTGCATGAGCGGTGCCCCGGCGTGCAGCGCACCGAACAGCAGGCCAGCCCCGACCACGCCGGCCGGGCGGCCCCGGCCGAGCAGCGCGACCGTGATGGCGTCGATGCCGTAGGTGCCGTAGCTCTGGAAGTTGAGGCTGAAGTCGGTGCCCTGGACGACCGTGGAGCCGGCCAGCCCGGCCAGGCCGCCGGCCAGCAGCATGACCAGCACCCAGTTCCGCTCCACGTTCATGCCGGCCACCCGCGACGCGCTCGCGTTCTTGCCGATGCTGCGGAACTCGAAGCCGGTAGTCGTCCGGGTCAGCAGCCACCAGACGCCGAGCGCGCAGGCCAGCGCGATCAGGAAGCCGGCGTTGATCCGCAGGTGCGAGCCGAACAGCAGCGGCAGGTGGGCGTTGGAGGCGATGTTCGGCGTGATCAGGTCCGAGCTGCCGGGCGCCTGCATCAGGTAGTGGTAGGAGAGCAGGAACGCCAGCAGGTACTGCATGACGTAGTTGAGCATGATGGTGGTGATGACCTCGTGTGCGCCGGTGCGGGCCTTGAGCTCGCCGACTATCCAGCCGAGGGCCGCGCCGCCGACGAAGCCGCCGGGGACGCAGACGATCACGTGGATGCCGAACGGCAGGCTCACCCCGTAGCCGAGGTACGTAGCCAGCAGCGCGCCGCCGATGAACTGGCTCTGCGCGCCGATGTTGAACAGGCCGGCCTGGTAGGGCAGGGCCACCGCCAGCCCGGCCAGGATCAGGGGCGTGGCCTGCACGCAGGTCTCGGACAGCGGGTTGAACACCGCGCTGAGGTAGCCGTCGTGGATCGCGGTGGCGAACGAGGCCTGCTGGAACAGGGCGGCCACCGTGTGCGGGCTGAAGATCGAGCCCTCGAACATCTCGATGTACGCGCCGATCGCGGTGTCCCAGGCCATCGAGATCGCCCGGCCGGGGTCAGAGAAGAACTTGCCCCAGGCGTTGATCACGGCGGTGTTGCTGAAGGCGTTCAGCAGGCCGCCGACCACCAGGCCGCACACGATGCCCAGGACCGTGACGGTGAAGGAGTTGCCTTCGCGGATCGAATCCAGGATGATCTGCCCGCGGCTCCGCGGCGAGGCCGGCTGCTCCGTGGCAGCTGCCGGCTGTGGCTGCTCCGGTTCTGGACCGCCGGGAGGTGTTTGCTCACTCATCGGCCGCCTCCTGGTCCTGTCCTGGTTCGGGTGCGGTCTCCCCGGCCGGCGGCCCTTCCCCGGCTGCCGGCGCGTCCGCGGCGACCTGGGGCGCCTGGAAACTCTCCGAACCCGGCGGCGGCGCGTCGCTGCCGCCCGCCATCAGCCGCCCGAGTTCCTCCACCGGCACGTCGGGGGGCCGGAAGCCGGTGATCTTGCCTTCGTACATGACCGCGATCCTGTCCGCGAGCGCGTAGATCTCGTCGAGTTCGGCCGAGACGATGAGCACGGCCACGCCGTGGTCGCGCTGCTGCACGATGCGGCGGTGCACGAACTCGATCGAGCCGACGTCCAGGCCACGGGTCGGCTGGCTGGCGATGAGCACCTTGTGCTCGCGGCCGAGTTCCCGGGCCAGGATGACCTTCTGCTGGTTCCCGCCGGACAGCGTGCCCACCGGCGTCTGGGTCGAGGTGGTGCGGACGTCGAACTCCTTGACCCGTTCGGTCGCGTTGGCCGTGATCGCACCCAGGTGGAGGTTGATGCCGGAGGAGAACGGCGGCTGGTTGTAGGAGTCCAGCACCATGTTGTCGGCCACCGAGAAGTCGCCGACCAGCCCGTCTTCCTGCCGGTCCTCCGGGACGTACGCGATCCCCGCGTGCAGCCGCTGGGAGGGCGTGGCGTGCGTGAGGTCCCGGCCGTCCAGCGTAACCTGGCCCGCCACCGCGGGCAGCAGGCCCATCAGCGCCTCGCACAGCTCGGTCTGCCCGTTGCCCTGAACCCCGGCCAGCCCGAGGATCTCGCCCGCCCGGACCTGGAAGGAAATGCCGCTTACCCAGACCCGCCCGGTCTCGTCGGCGACGGTCAGGTCGGACACATCCAGCATGACGTCGCCCGGCCGGGCTTCGTCCTTGCTCACCCGCAGCTGGACGTCCCGGCCGACCATGAGGGAGGCGAGATCGTCCGCGCTGGCCGTCGGGGGGCGTTCGCCGACGACCGCGCCGCGGCGCAGCACGGTGACCGTGTCCGCGATGGCCTGGACTTCCCGCAGCTTGTGCGAGATGAACACGACCGAGGTGCCGCCCTCTTTCAGCTGCCGGACGATCCGGAACAGGTCCTCGGTCTCGGCCGGGGTAAGCACCGCGGTCGGCTCGTCAAGGATGAGCACGCGCGCCTGCCTGACCAGGGCCTTGACGATCTCGACCCGCTGCTGGATGCCGACCGGCAGATTCTCCACTACCGCGTCCGGGTCGATGTCCAGGCCGTAGCGGTGGGATAGTTCCCGCACGTCCCGGCGGGTCCGGCGCCGGTCGAGCAGGCCGGCCCGGCTGGTCTCCTCGATACCGAGGGTCACGTTCTCCGCCACGGTGAACACGGGCACCAGCATGAAGTGCTGGTGCACCATGCCGATGCCCGCGGCGATGGCGTCTTTGGGGGAGCGGAATTCGGCCGGCTTGCCGTCGATCAGTATCTGGCCCTCATCGGGCGACAGCAGCCCGTAGAGCACGTTCATCAGGGTCGACTTGCCCGCGCCGTTCTCGCCGAGCAAGGCGTGCACCTGGCCGGGGGCCACCGTGAGGTCGATCCGGTCGTTGGCCACCAGTGACCCGAAACGCTTGGTGATGCCCTTCAGCTCAAGTTCCACATCGGCCCTTCACAGTCAGATCCCAGTGCCCTGCCCACCAGCTGGGCCCAGTACCAGCCCCAGTAGCTCGGCCAGTAGCGGGCCCCAGCAGCTAGGCCCAGCAGCAGGGTGAGCGCCGATGTGGCAGCGGTGCGACTACGCCGCACCGCTGCCACAAGGTTCTCCGCAATTATGCCCAGGCCGTTACGCCGGGGCCTTGGTCGGCGTCTGGATGCTGCCGTTCTCGATGCCCGTCTGGATCTGCTTCAGCTCGGACTGCAGCGAGGACGGGACCTTGCTGGCGAAGTCGTGGTACGGGGCCAGCACCACGCCGCCGTTGGCCAGCGTGCCGATGTAGTTGCCGCCCTTGAAGGAACCGCTGGCCGAGGACAGCACCGCGGTCTTCACCGCGGCCTGGATGCCCTTGGTCACGCTGGTGATGAAGTACTTGCAGTACTGCGGGGCGCTGATGCAGCCGTCGGTGTCCACCCACTCCATGTTGACCTTCTGGCTGCCGGCCGCGCTGTCGGCGTCCTGGACAGCCTTGGCCGCGCCGAGGCCGACGTTACCCGCGACCGGGAAGATGATGTCCGCGCCCTCGGTGATGAACGTCTGGGTCAGCGTCTGGCCCTTGGTCTGGTTGGTGAAGTCACCGGTGAACGAGCCCTTCTGGGTCTTCTCGTTCCAGCCGAGGACTGCGACGTGCGTGCCGTGCTTTTGGTTGTAGTACTGCACGCCGTCGTAGAAGCCGTCCATGTAGATGGTCACGGTCGGGAGGTCCTCGCCGCCGAACGTCGCCACCTTGCCGGTCTTGCTCATGCCCGCGGCCAGGTAACCGCCTTGGAAGCCGTCCTGCACCGTGTTGAACAGCAGCGCGTCGACGTTCTTGATCGCCGGGGTGTACGCGTTGTCGACGATCGCGAAGTCCTGGGTCGGGTGGGCCTTGGACGCGCTCTGGGTGGCGTCGGCCATCAGGAAGCCGACGGTCACGATGATGCCGCACTTCTGGCTGATGAAGGTGTTGATGTTCGGCACGTAGTCGCCCTGCGTGGTCGACTGCAGGTACTTGACCGTCACGCTGGAGTTCGCGGACGCGGCCTCCTGCATTCCCTGCCAGGCCGACGCGTTGAACGAGCGGTCGTCGATCCCGCCCGTGTCGGTGACCATGCAGCCGAGGAACTTGCCTGTCGTCGAAGCCGAACTCGTCGATGAGGCGCCCGAGCTGGAGCTGGAACTGGAACCGGACGAGGCCGAGCTGGTGCTGCTGCCGCACGCGGCGAGGGCCAGCGTCGCTGACACTGCCAGCGCCGCCGAGGCCCATGCGCTGTGTTTCACGCTTACCTCCACTGGGCCAGCACGCCGGTGCGTCTGGCCTTTGCGTCCATCTTGGGTTGACCCGCAGGTTATGCCTGGTGATGTCCCCCGGGAAAGGGAGACGCGGCTTCCTGGCCTGCTCGTTGCCGAATCGGAACCCGATGATGATGGCATCACTGGGCCGCTGGACAGACAGCGGGGGTTTGGGTCCGGGTCTTTGGTGTTTCCTACAGGGTGGTCTACAAGCTGGCGAAATCCTGCTCCGGCGGCCCGGAAATGCCATCCGGCGGGGACGGGTTCCCGCCGTCGGCTGGCGCCGCGGGAACGGCCGGGAAAGCCAGGGTGGCGGTGAGGCCGCCGCCCGGAGTCTCGGTCAGCGCCGCGGTCCCGCCGTTGGAGGTGACCAGCCGGTGCACGATAGCCAGGCCGAGCCCGGTGCCGTTCGGGTTGGAGGTGGTGAAGCGCAGGAACGCGCGCTCGCGGTCCTCCGCGCTCATGCCCGGCCCGTTGTCGCTGACGACGATCTGCGCGCCGGACGCGGTGGCCATGGTGGTGACCGAGATCCGGCTGCCTGCGCCGAGCGCCTCCAGAGCGTTGGCGATCAGGTTGTCGAGCATCTGCTCCAGATGACCCTCGCCGAGCCAGGCCTGCACGCCGGTCCGTGCCCCCCAGCCGCTGACCTTGCCCGCCTCGACGGCCGCCAGGGTGATGCCGCGGTCGTCGGCCACCGGGTGCCAGGCCACCACGCGTTCGGCGGCCACCTCGGTGACGTCCACCGCGACCGGCGCCGGCACCACGTTCTCGGCGCGGGCCACCGCCAGCAGCCCGTCGACCAGCCGGGACAGCCGGGCCAGCTCGTCCAGTGCGCCGGCCAGCTCGTGGCCGGTGTCCGGGTCGGTGTCCGCGGCCAGCAGGTCCAGCCGCAGCCTCAGCGCGGCCAGCGGGGTGCGCAGCTGGTGCGACACGTCGGCGATGACGGCCCGGTTCCCGTGCACGAGCGCCTCCAGGCGCCCGGCCATGGTGTTGAACGTGGTCCCCAGGCGGCGCAGCTCAGGCGGGCCGCCGC
>JBAPYC010000459.1:0-9300 GCA_049284535.1 Streptosporangiaceae bacterium | reverse complement strand
CCCGGGCGCGCCGACCAGGCGGAGGGCGAAGACACCATGCTCGGCCGCTACCTGCTCAGCCGACAGCGCGCCGGCCGGATCGAACCAGCGGGCCACGCTGACGCACATCTCGAGGATGGCGAACGAGGCCAGGAATGGATCGCTCACCCGGAAGACCCCGGCCCCGGCGCCCTCGATGATGAGCTCGCGCACCGCCCGCTCGTGCTGCCGTCGCAGGGCCATGACCTGGGAGCGGGCCGGCTCTTCCAGGCTCGCGACGTCCCGGTTGACGATGAGTGCCTCACGCCGCCGGACGGCGTGCCGCAGCGCGTACGTCACCACCGCGCGGCGCAGCCGCTCGCTCACGTCGGCCACCCCCGCCACCGCCGCCTCGAAGTCGGACCAGACCTGCTCGGTGGTGGTGAGCAGGATCCCGCGCAGCAGTTCCTGCTTAGACTCGATGTGGTTGTACAGGCTGGGCGTCCGGATGCCGACCTCGGCGGCGACGTCCCGCAGGGCGGTGCCATGGTAGCCACGCTGGGCGAACAGGGTCAGCGCCGCCTCCCTGACCAGGTGCTCGGTCACCCGGTCTCGGGGCGGCGAGCTCTGGTTACCCGTCTGGCTGCTCACTGGGCGATCCTCTCACGGAGCGAGTAGAACGAAGGAATGCCAGAACTTCCCGAGGTCGAGACGGCCCGCAAGCTGATCGCCGACCAGGCGCTCAACCGCCGCATCGTCGGTGTCGATGACGCTGACACGTTCGTATGCCGGCCGCACGCCCCCGGCGAACTGCGCGCCGCGCTGACCGGGCGCACGCTGACCGCGGCGCGCCGGCGCGGTAAGACGATGTGGTGTGAGACCTCCGGCGTGGACGGGTCGGAAGAGGCAGGTCCCGATCTGGGCATCCATCTCGGCATGGGCGGCCGCATCGTGGTCACGTCCGGAGCCGGCGAGGCCGCCGAGGGCGGCGGGCCGCGGCGCCGGGACGCGCAACCACGCAAATCCGAGTGGGACCGGTTCACGCTGGTGTTCGCCGACGGAGGCAGCCTGGCCCTGTTCGACAAGCGCCGTCTCGGCCGGGTCCGGCTCACTCCCGATATCGACGCGCTCGGCCCGGATGCGGAACAAGTGAGCGCCGCGGAGTTCGGCAAGCTGATCACCAAGGGCTCGATCGCCGTCAAGGCCAGGCTGCTGGACCAGTCCAAGATCGCCGGAGTGGGGAATCTGCTGGCCGACGAGATCTTGTGGCAGGCCAAGGTGTCGCCATCCGCGCCCACCAGCAGCCTGCGCCGCAGGGACGCCAACCGCCTGTACAGCGCCCTGGAGGCCGCCCTGGCCTCGGCCATCGCCAAGGGCGGCGTGCACACCGGCGAGGTGATCGCGGCCCGTCATCCGGGCGGCACCTGCCCGCGCTGCGGCGCCGAGATGGTGCACGGCACCGTCGGCGGCCGCTCGACCTGGTGGTGCTCACGCGAGCAGGCCGCCTGATGCTGGCGCGGCGGGAGCGTGTCGTGCACGAAAATAACCGCAAGTGATATTTTCCACGCCGCCCGCCGCGGTGCTGCCATTTCACCGGCTTACGGGGTAGCGAGCTAGTGGCAGCCGAGGGCAGGACAGAACATCCCGGGACACGTGAGGACGGCAGGTCATGAACGCGGTGCAGGCAGACTCAAGCCGGGCGGGCTACCGGCGGTCGGCCGGGTCGCCGCGCGGCGAGGCGCGGCGACGGGAACTGCTGGCCCGGGTCACCGAGGATCTGGCCGCCAACGGGCTGGTGGACTTCTCCCTGCGCCGTGCGGCGCGGGCGGCCGGGACCACCCACAAGGTCCTGCTCTACTACTTCGACGGCGCCGACGACCTGCTCGCGCAGGCGATCTTCCAGTTGCGTGAGCAGCGCGTCAGCAAGGCGCTGGCCGCCGTCGGCGCTGGCCTGGCCGGGCAGAGCATGGCCGACCGGGTCCGCGCGGTCTGGCCGGTCCTGCTGGGCGAGGAATATCTGGTGCTCGCCCAGGCTGTCGGCCTGACCATCTACGACCCGGCCCGCTACGGCGGGCTCGGCCAGACCACGTACGAGCAGTACATGCCGGCGCTCGAGAGCATCTGCCCGCCGCAGTGGCCGGAGCACCGGAAGGCCGAGGTGGCCAAGATGGTCATGGCCGCGCTGCAGGGATTCGTCATCGACTCCATGATCACCGGGACCCGCGCCGGCGCTGAAGCCGGGCTCGAGGCCCTGGCTCGCGCGCTGGACCGGGAGGAAGCCGCCGGCTGATCCCGTCGGCGCACCGCCGGGTAATTCCGTGGACATGATGTGAACCACGTGGTTCACTTTGAGTATGGAACGCGAGAAGATCCGGTTCGACAGCGGCGACACCCAGTGCGCCGCATGGCACTATCCAGGCACCAACGGCGCCTGCGTGATCATGACCGGCGGCTTCGGGGTACCGAAGGAGCCGGGCACCGACCTGTTCGCCCGCAGGTTCCACGACGCCGGGTTCACCGTGCTGGCTTTTGACTACCGCCATCTCGGTGACAGCGGCGGCGAGCCGCGCCAGGTCCAGCGGATACGCGAGCAGCTGCAGGACTGGCGGGCCGCCATCGCCTGCGCCCAGGCGCTGCCCGGGGTCGACCCGGCCATGCTGGCTGCCTGGAGCTTCTCCGCCCCAGGCGGTCTGCTGTTCCGCCTGGCCGCGGAGCAGCCCGGGCTGGCGGCGGCGATCGCGCAGACGCCCAACGCCGACGGCCTGGCTGCGGCGCGCAATGCGGCGCGCTACACCAAGCCGCTGGCCATGCTTCGCTTCACCGGCCGCGGCATTGCCGACGCTCTCGGCGCCCTGGCTGGGGGCCGGCCCCGGCTGGTACCGATGGCCGGCCCACCGGGCACGGTGGCTCTGCTCACCACCCCGGACGCGCAGGACGGCAGCCGGGCACTGAACCCCGGTGACCGGTACCCGGACTGGGATCAGCAGATCGCGGCCCGTTCGGCCCTGCGGACCGCCTTGTTCCGGCCGGGGCGGCGGGCGCGCTGGGTGCGGTGCCCGCTGCTGGTCGTGGTGGCCGACCAGGACCAGTCCGCGCTGGCCGGGCCCGCCATCGCCGCGGCGCGCCGCGCGCCAGGTGCCGAGCTGGTCCGGCTGCCGGGCGGCCACTACGCCCCCTTCCTGGAGGCGCACGAGCAGGCCGTCGAGGCCGAGCTGGCCTTCCTGCGACGGCATCTGACCCGCGAGCCGGCGCGGGCCGGAAGCGAGCGGTCATGAAGCAGGTCGAGCTGTCCGCCGGGACGATCGAATACACCGACACCGGCGAGGGGCCGGTGCTGGTCCTGCTGCACGGGCTGCTGGCCGACGCCTCGCTGTGGGACGAGGTGATCGCGGCGATGGCCGGTGAGTTCCGGTGCGTGGCCCCGACATTGCCGCTCGGGGCACACCGGCAGGCCATGCGCTCTGGCGCCGACCTGTCGCTGCCGGGCATCGCCCGGCTGGTCACCGAGTTCCTGGACCGCCTGGGGCTGCAGGACGTGACCCTGGCCGGCAACGACACCGGCGGGGCGCTGGTCCAGCTGGTCATGACTGGCGACGCCGCGCGGGTGGGCCGGGCGGTGCTGGTGTCGTGCGACGCCTTCGGCAACTTCCCGCCCGGGCTGACCGGCAAGACGCTGGTCGCATCGGGCCGGCTGGCAGCGCCGCTGTTCGGGCTCTTCATGCAGCAGATGCGGCTGCGCACGGTGCGGCGGCTGCCGATCGCATTCGGCTGGCTGACCAAGCGCGGCGACGCGGCCACGGCCCGGTGGATGCGGCCGGTGCTGACCCAGCCGGAGATCCGTCGCGACACCGTGCGGATGCTGCGGGCAGCCGCGGGCGACCCGGCGTTCCTGGTGCGCGCGGCCCAGGACCTGCCCGGGTTCGGCCGGCCGGTGCTGGTGGCCTGGGCCCGCCACGACCGCGTGATGCCTCCCGAGCACGGCCGGCGCCTGGCCGGGCTCCTCCCCCACGGGCAGCTCATCGAGGTGGACGACAGCTACACCCTGGTGCCGCTGGACCAGCCCACGCGGCTGGCCCAGGCGATCGGAGACTTCGCCCGCGCCTGTAATACGGTGAGCTGATCCAGCGGAATCTCCCGGACGGGGGCACCAGGTGAAGATCGACATAATGGCCTCGATGACGGCGCAGGTGGACATCCGCCCGGCTGCCGCGGATGCTGAGCGGGCCGGCTACGCGGGCCTGTGGACCAGCGAGGTCAAGCACGACCCGTTCATCGCGGTCGCGCTGGCCGCGTGCGCGACCGAGCGGATCGACCTCGGCACCGCGATCGCGCTGGCGTTCGCCCGCAGTCCCATGACGCTGGCCGTGCAGGCCAACGACCTGCAGATGCTGTCCGAGGGACGGCTTCTGCTCGGCCTCGGCTCGCAGATCAAGGCGCACATCACCCGCCGCTTCAGCATGCCCTGGTCGCATCCGGCCGCGCGGATGCGCGAGTACATCCTGGCCATGCGGGCCATCTGGGACTGCTGGCACAACGGTACCAAGCTCAGCTTCACCGGCGATTTCTACTCCCACACGCTGATGACACCCTTCTTCAACCCCGGTCCCAGCCCTTATGGCGCCCCCCGGGTCATGCTCGCCGGGGTCGGGGAGGCCATGACCGGCGTCGCCGGTGAGGTCGCCGACGGTTTCCTGTGCCACGGCTTCACCACCGAGCGGTACCTGCGCGAGGTCACGCTGCCCGGGCTGACCCGGGCCCGGCCCGGCGGCGACCTGGCGGGCTTCGAGGTGTCCGGGTCACCGCTAGTCGTGACCGGCCGGACCGATGAGGAGATGAGCGAGGCCCGTCGCGGGGTCCGGGAGCAGATCGCCTTCTACGGCTCGACCCCGGCCTACCGGCCGGTGCTGGAGCTGCACGGCTGGGGCGCGCTGTCCGATGAGCTGCACGGGCTGTCCCGGCTGGGCAAGTGGAAGGAGATGGGCGAGGCCATCGACGACCAGGTGCTGGACGCGTTCGCGGTCACCGCCGAGCCGGACCAGGTCGCCGCCGCGCTGCTGCGCCGCTACGGCGATATCATGACCCGGATGACGCTGTACACGCCGTACGCCATCGACCCCGCAGTGACCGGCCAGATCGTGGCCGACCTGCAGGGCGCCTGAGCGTGGACGAGCCGGTCCTGCGGTCGCAGCTGCGGCCCGGCGTGGTGCAGCTGACGCTGTCCCGGCCGGACAAGCTCAACGCGATGAGCCAGCCGCTGGTGGCGGCGCTGGGCCGGCAGCTGCGCGAGCTGGCCGATGACCTGACCTGCCGGGTGGTTGTCCTGACCGGGGCGGGGCGTGGCTTTTGCGCCGGGCTGGACCTGGACGGGTTCGGCCCGCTGCCGGGAGCCGAGAACTTCGGGCAGGCCCAGCAGACCTGGATCGTGCAGCGCGCCATCGCCGGGCTTATCCAGCAGATCCGGCGGATGCCGCAGCCGGTGATCGCCGCGGTCAACGGGCCCGCGGCCGGCGGCGGCCTGGCCCTGGTCTGCGCGAGCGACATCCGGCTCGCGTCGTCGGCCGCGGTCTTCTCCACCTCGTTCATCCGCATCGGCGTGACCGGCTGCGACATCGGCACGTCCTGGCTGCTGCCCCGGCTCGTCGGCGCGGCCCGGGCCCACGAGCTCATGCTCACCAGCCGCCGCTTCGACGCCGCCGAGGCGCTGCGCATCGGCCTGGTGACCAGTGTGACCAGCTCCGCCGAGCTGGCCGCCGAGGTCGACGCCACGCTCGACGCGCTGCTCAGCGCGCCGCCGCTGTCGCTGTCCCTGACCAAGCAGGGCATGTGGCTGGCGCTGGAGATCCCGTCCTTCGACGCCGCGGTCGAGCTGGAGAACCGCCAGCAGGTGCTGACCTCCCTCACCGCCGACGCTGAGGAGGCCATGGCGTCTTACCGCGCCCGCCGCCCGGCTCAGTACCGGAACCAGTAGGCGGGTTCCGGCAGCAGGATCGTCCTCACCACTTCCGCTATTACACTTTCCGATGTAATCTTTTTGGACATAGTGAGGAGGCGAGCGGATGACCAGGGACTCGATTCGCGGCTCTTCGGATCGCGGCATCCTGATTCTCACCAGCCTGGCTGGCTCTCCCAAACACGGGTACGCGCTGGTCAAGGACATTGAGGAATTCGCCGGGGTCACGCTGGGGGCGGGGACGCTGTACGGCGCTCTGGCCACCCTGGACAAGGCAGGCCTGGTCGAGGCCCTGCCCGAGGAGGACCGCCGGCGTCCGTACCAGATCACCGCAGCCGGCCGCGAGCACCTGCGCGAGCGGCTGTCCGAAGCGGCCCGGATCGCCGGGATCGGGCTGCGGCGGATGGCTGCAGCCCCGTCAACTGGTGTCCCGTCAGCGGTGGCACCCTCATGAGCCGCCGCTGGATGGGCTGGCTGCTGTTGCTGTATCCGCGAGCCTGGCGGGACCGGTACGGCCGGGAGGTCCTCAGCCTGACCGAGGAAATGATCCGCGCGGGCGACGCCTCACCGCTGCGGGCTGGCCTGGACCTGGTCACGGTGGCCCTGCTCGAGCGCGCCCGCCCCCTGATTGCCGGCTTCTTTGCCGTCCGCACCCTGATCGGCCGGTTCTGGCGGGCGTCCGGCGGGCTGGTGGTCCGCAACCTGGTGTTCACCGTGGTCGTGCCGGGGCTCGGCGGAGTCTGGCTGCCATGGCGGCTGCTAACGGCGCACGGACGGCCGCTCACCCCGGTCGCGTGGGAGGCGGTCCCGGTCATCGCGGACGGCGCAGCCCTGTACATGTGGTGCATATGGAACTTCGCGGTGGTGGGGCGGGGCACCCCGGGTCCCTGGGACGCGCCGTCGCGGGTGGTGGCGGCCGGGCCGTACCAGTGGGTGCGCAATCCGATCTACATCGCCGCGCTGGCGATCGTCGCCGGCGAGGCGTGGCTCTTCGGCTCGCTGCGGCTGCTCGCCTACGCCGCCCTCATGGCGGTGTTCTTCCATCTGTTCGTGACCGGCTATGAGGAACGCAGGCTGTGCCGCCGCTTTGGCCGCAGCTACCTGGAGTACCGCCGCGCGGTACCGCGGTGGATCCCGCACGCGTGATCGGCGCGGGTCCCAGGCGTGCGGGTCCGGTGCAGACTGGGCGCAAGCGTACGGGCCGCGCCAGCCGAGCGGAGCTGCGGGGTCCGGCCAGCCGGCCGCACCGCCCGCACAGCAGGTCAATATGCTGAGGCAGTGGCGCCGGTGACGATGCTTCCGCTCGAGGGCATCACGGTGGTCTCGGTCGAGCAGGCCGTGGCCGCGCCGTATGCGACCCGTCAGCTCGCCGATCTCGGGGCGCGTGTCATCAAGGTCGAGCGCCCGGGCACGGGCGACTTCGCCCGGAACTACGACACGACGGTCAAGGGCATGGCCAGCTACTTCGTCTGGCTCAACCGCGGCAAGCAGTCGCTGAGCGTGGACCTGAAGACCGCTGCCGGGCTCTCGGTGCTGACCAGGCTTATCGATCACGCCGACGTGTTCGTGCAGAACCTGGCCCCGGGCGCGGCGGCCCGGATGGGACTGTCCGCGCCGAGCCTGCGGGCCCGGGACGGCCGGCTGATCGTGTGCGACATCTCCGGGTACGCCCCAGATGGGCCGATGGGCGACCGCAGGGCCTACGACCTGCTGATTCAGTGCGAGACCGGCGTGCTGTCCGTCACCGGGAGCGAGGAAGCCCCGGCCAAGGCCGGCATCTCCATCGCCGACATCGCCGGCGGCACGTTCGCGTTCAGCTCGATCCTGGCCGCCCTGTACGCGCGCGAGCGCACCGGGGCCGGCGCGGCGCTGCAGGTGTCGCTGTTCGAGGCGCTGACCGAGTGGATGGCCCAGCCGATGTACTACGCCATGTACACCGGAGTGCCCCCGGCACGTACCGGGACCAGTCATGCCACCATCGCGCCGTATGGGGCGTTCCGTACCGGCGAGGGCGGCACGGTCCAGCTCGCGGTGCAGAACGACCGCGAGTGGCGCCGTCTGTGCGACCAGGTACTCGGCCGTCCCGACCTGGCCGGCGACTCGCGGTTCGCGACCAACACGGCCCGGGTCGCCAACCGGCCCGACCTGCATCGCGAGATGGAGGCGGCGCTGAGCCGGTATCCGGCTGGCCAGGTGCTGGACATGCTGGACGCCGCGCAGATCGCCAACGGCCGCTTCAACACGGTCAGCGACCTGCTGGTTCATCCGCAGCTCGAGCACCGGTGGGGCGAAGTCGAATCACCCGCTGGGCCGATCCGGGCTCTGCCCTCGCCCATCAGCCTGGGCGCGGCCATCCCGGCGCTCGGCCCCATCCCGGCCGCTGGCGAGCACACCGACCAGATCCTGGCCGAGCTGGGATATTCCGGCGAGGAGATAGCCGGGCTGCGCGAGGCCGGGGCGGTGTGATCGGCGGGGCGACACGCTGCAGACCAATCTGCTGGACGGGACCCGCCCGCCTCCCCGCCTGACCAGCGCGGGGTAACGGGGTGCCGGTAGTCCTGACGAAGAATCCACGGTATGGCACGGGGATCTTTTCGCCTGTGCTGACGCTCGCACTTGACATTGATACCGATGGTATTCAAATATTGTTGGTATGAGCCCGCGCCTGTCCCGAGCTGAACAGAACGACCGCAATCGCGCGCTGCTGCTGGCTGCCGCTTTGCGGGTGTTCCTGGCCCGCGGTTATCACGCCGCGACGCTGGAGCAGATCGCGGATGAGGCGGGCTTCTCCAAGGGGGTGGTCTACTCCCGGTTCGACAGCAAGGCCGACATGTTCCTGGCCCTGCTGACGGACAGGATCACCGAGCGCGCCACGCAGAACGCATCTGCTGCCGGACAGCTGGCCGGTTCAGGGCTTTCCGCCGCCTTGCTTGAGTTGGCATGGCAGGCCGAACGCGCCACCCCAGGCTGGCGGCTGCTGGTCACCGAGTTCCGGGTGCATGCGGCCAGGGATCCCGAACTCAACCGCCGCTACGCGGCTGCCCATGCGAGCACCGTCGATGGGGTGGCCAGCGCCCTGGCATCTGTCGCTGAACGGAACGGCCATGCTCTTGCGCTTCCGGCGCGGCAGATAGCTGAGCTGCTGCTGGCCATCGAGACGGGGCTCGCCCTCGAGCAGCTGGCCGACCCGCACGCCGTCAGCCTCCTGCAGCTGCCGTCCGTGCTCGGTGAGCTCGCCACGTTGCTCGCCGGGTCACCCGCGTCCGGCGAGATCCCCGAATTGAGGCAAGCATGACCACGACTGCCAGCGCAGACCTTGACATGCTCCGCGCCCGGATGGCTGCAGCCATCGGTGGGCGGATGGCCGGCCACATCGAGCGCCTCGGCTGGAG